>JAHIOG010000634.1 GCA_018895675.1 bacterium | reverse complement strand
CGGATATCTGGAATCGGTGATCCGGGATTACCTGCTTGATAATAATCATGCACTGTTGCTGACCATGGAACCCAAACCGAGTCGGGAAAAAGAAAATAATGCCAAAGCAGATCGAGAATTAGAGGCTTATAAAGCCACACTCTCCGACGAAAACCTGGATGCGCTTGTTAATGAAACTCAGGAACTTATCGCTTATCAAAAACGGGACGACTCCCCGGAAGCCCTGGCTACTATTCCACTGCTGAGTCTTAAGGACGTCAATCCCGAAGCCGAGTGGTATGAAGTCACGAAAAAGAAGATTTCAAAAATTCCAATTCTACAACACGATACATTTACCAATAATGTTGTCTATGTATGTTTTTTCTACGATGCCCGCGTTCTGCCGGCTGATCTGCTGCCCTACGCTGCCCTTTTAGCCGAAGTGATGGGCAGTCTGAACACCGAAAATTACAGCTATGGAGAATTGGATAAAGCCCTGAATATGCACACCGGCGGGTTCAGCACTTATCTCGGCACTTTTCTGGAAAATCGGGACGACGACAATCTATTGCCAAATTTTGTAGTTTTTTCTAAAGCAATGAACACCAAAATTGACAAACAATTCGAGCTACTTGGCGAAATCGTTAATCACACTTTATATAACGATACTGATCGCCTGAAAGCCGTACTTACGCGCCATCAGTCCCGGCTCGATGCCATTATTAAACAAAATGGAATGGGCTATGCCTTAAAGCGGATGAGATCATATTTCAGCAATCAGGGAATGTTCAATGAACTGACCGGCGGCGCTGAATATTACTGGTTTGTGACCGATTTGGTGAATGATTTTGACAAACAAGCGGAGACCATCAGTAATAAATTGACTGAAACCGCTGCATTACTCTTCACTAAAGACAATCTGATTGTTTCTGTGACCGGTGAAAAATCCGATCTGCGGGTTTTTTCTAAAAATCTGAAAAGATTCGCAAAGAGCCAGCCCAAAGGAAAAGTGCCATACAAGAAATGGAACTTTGAATTTGATAAAAAGAATGAAGGTCTGCTGACCGCTTCCAAAGTGCAGTATGTGCTGAAAGGCTATGATTTCAAAAAGCTGGGCTATACATGGGATGGTAAAATGCGCGTGCTCGACCAGATACTCTCCCGTGATTGGCTGACTAACCAGATCAGGATTATCGGCGGCGCTTACGGCGGTTTCAGTAGCTTTTCATCCACAGGCTTTGTTTATTTTGGCTCCTACCGGGATCCGAATCTAGCGGAGACTCTGGATAACTTCAGCGCCACACCGGAATATCTACGCACATTCGAAGCGGACGAAAAGACCATGACACGCTATATTATCGGAACTGTTGCACGGATGGATCGCCCATTGACCCCATCGCAAAAAGGCAATCTGGCTGTCAGACGCTATTTTGAAAAAACCAGCCAAGAGGACATACAAAAGGAACGCAACGCGGTACTGTCTACCACTGATGAGGATATAAAGAATTTTGAAAAACTGGTAAGCGATATCCTAGCTCAGGACGCCTTTTGCGTTTACGGTAACGAGGATAAGATTCAAACCAACAAGGAACTGTTTAAGGAACTTGTCAAACTGAGCCGATAGACAAAAAAACCAATTTCCGAGCGATGAAGTTGGACTAAATTGGTTTTGGGACTCTCCGATAGAACGACGAAGTCGGACGAAATCTAACCCGAAACCCATTTTCAATCCGGCTTGCCGGATCAAATGGGTTTCTTTTATGAATGTCAACCGGCATCGGGTTTTCTTTTACAATACAGAATATTGTAACAGGACTGGCTGTTATATAGCCCTCCACTTTAAAACTATTATGCTAATTTACAAATCAGGAGGAAAATCAATTCTTCTGATCTTTCTAATTATTTTATCAGCATCTTTCTTTGATACGATTCTTAAAACATATATTACATTTTTATAAACGCCGTAAAATAACCGAAAAGAATCATTTCCATGATCTATCCGAAGACGAAAACAGGGAAACTTTACACCTTTTATCCTCTTGATCTTATCTCTGAATTGAAAAGGATGCGATTCTAACCATAATGATTTTTCCAGAATATGTTTTTGAATAGCAACTGGAAATTTTTTAAGATCTCTGACAGCCCGTCTTATAAATTCAATTTGAAATTTCATGAACCAATACTATCGTCTATCTTATTTAATAAATCATAGACATTGGTAGTTTTTCCATCTTCATGCTCAAACTTAGCCTTTTCAAATTCGGACTCCAAATCGAAGTGTTTTGCTAAAATAAAATCCTCTATATCTCCTTCATCAATTTTTAAAAGAACTGCACAAGGATGACCGTTTCGAGTAATCACAATATCATCTTTCTCTTTCGCTAACTTAACATATTTTGAAGGAGATCGGCTTAGTTCTCTCATATTAACAAATTTCATTTTAAGCTCCCATAATAAATTGTACGTACAATTGTAGCTGCAATATAAATTCCTTAAACTGATAAAACAAGAAATAATTTATACTAAATTTATACTAAAGTTTTGACTATGATTCCTATCTCAGTTGTACGGATTCATTTCATCGACGACACTATTGTGTGGCTCGGCGATTCTGATAGCGCGCACGGAGATGATGGGACATACAGCGTTCCTATCCAGTTCGGTATAGTTGAATACGAAATTACACAGCACGGTGTTAACTGTGGTGCTGATTATGAATGCCTGCTCAAGGTGAACAACTTAACAAATGCGAACTCCACCAGCTGCAATATATTAGTCTCTACTCTATTTATCCGGTATTAGGATTATCAAGCTGTAAAATAGAAGATGAAAAAGCCGAGTAATTTTCGTCAGATATCAATTGTAAGAAAATCTTCAGCCATTTTAATTTCACAACCTGATGGAACGTTTATCTTATCGATAAGAGTTTCATAGTCGGTTTCCGGAGAAATATGCGTCAGCAACGTCAATTCGGGCCGGCTCTCGTGAATCAATGTTGATAGTTCCGAAGGCGTCATATGCCCGTCCACCGGATTCGAATCGCTGCTGGAACACTCAATTAATAGAACCGAAGCATTTTGACTCGCTTCAATCAACGCATCTGAAAATCCCGTATCTCCAGTATAAATGAGTGACTTACCCACCTTATCTTTAAAGCGAAACATTAAGCTTTGATCGGTGTGATTTCCTTTAAATACCGATATATCAAACGTATCAAATGAATATTCACCCGGCATGATCGGATGAAATTTGTACGGATAATCCGGATTATTAATCCATTGTCCATACAGGTTTTCAAACGTTTCAATAAACTTATTAAAATCGGGGTGAGCAAAGATGGATAATTCTCTTTCGTCACAACTATCCGGTTTAGAATATTTCCGGGTAAAAAGGATTGGCGGAAGATCCGCTGTGTGATCTATATGGAAATGGCTGTAAAATATTTTTTGAATTTCCCAAATGAAATGCCCGCTACGAATCAATTGGCGCAATATCCCGGATCCTGAATCGAGAAGAATAGACTCCCCTCCTATTTCCAGCAAATATCCGGAACTGTTCCGATCTTTTGTTGGAATAAAGTAACCTGAGCCAAGAATTGTTAATTTCATCTGTTCTTTCCCCCGATTATTGTTGAAGTGGGATTGATAGCCGGACATAAACGCCAAACTCGTGATCTTCTGTGGTACTAATCGTTAATTTTGCGGCGTGAATATCCAAATACTTAAAGTAATACATAAGATGCGTGGAATGCCATACTTTTTTTCTGTTACCATTTTTAGCGTCGATACATCTAAAGTTATTTATTAAGTGTTCGGCAACTTTTTGTGAAAAGCTACATGATCTGTTGATGAAAAAATATTTTTGTGTATTATGCTTGCTTGTATTAAACACTGGCTACGTATTTCCTTGTTTTGATGAAGTAATTTGGGTTCTCAGTGCGTGAGTGTCAAGTAAAAATACTGCTTATTAGCAAGTCAAATGAAATGCAGCAACTGTGGATGCTTCTTCGTAAATAGCGTTATACTTCTCAACCGCTTTGGACGTTTTTTCAATAATTAATTCGATTCCCTGTTCATTGATAGTGTTTACCACATTATTATCAACTTTCATCAATCCGAATT
>JAHIOG010000633.1 GCA_018895675.1 bacterium | reverse complement strand
TTACTCTCCGCATATTCTGTTAGCGCTTGATATTGCGGCAGGCAGAGGCTTAAAACTGCCCCTTGTCTATAATACCTGCGGATGGGAAAGATTGGAAATATTAAAAAAATTAGATGGCGTTGTGGATATTTACCTGCCCGATTTCAAGTATTCCGAGAGTGAAATGGCGGACAAATATTCTTCCGGGGCAAAGATTTATCCGGAAATCACCCAGGCTGCCTTGCTCGAAATGCATCGTCAGGTCGGGGTGGCAAAACCGGCTGATAATGGCATTATGCAAAGAGGGCTAATGATCCGGCACTTGGTTATGCCTAACAGAGTCAGTGGAACAAAAAAAGTCATCGAATGGATAGCAAAAAATCTTCCTGAGGATACTTACCTGAATATCATGTCACAATATAGACCTATGTATAAAGCATTCGACTATCCGGAGATTGCCCGGAAGGTAACCGGAAAAGAATATAGCGATGCTGTAAAATGGGCCAAAGAAGCCGGCCTCACAAATCTGGAGATTCAGGGATATTCTTCCTTTTAACCGGTCTTGTTAGAAGACTGTTATCAGAGGTGTTTCAATCAGTTAAAAAGCCGGACAAATAATTTATGGCGGAGACAAACTCAATAGATAAGCTTGAAAGAAAGATTGGTCTTTTTCCCGTAACGAACATCGTCATTGCCAATATGATTGGCGCGGGAATTTTTATGACTTCCGGGCTGTTGATGGGTAACCTGAATAATCCTTTGTTAATGATTCTCTTATGGATAATTGGAGGAATAATTGCCCTATGCGGAGCACTATGTTATGGCGAACTTGGAGCCGCAATACCACAGGCCGGTGGTGAATATATCTTCCTTTCAAAGCTATATCATCCTATGTTTGGCTTTTTAAGTGGTTGGGTCTCATTCATCGTCGGTTTTTCGGCTCCAATCGCCGCATCTTCTATCGGGTTTAGTGAATATTTTACCAGGGCATTTCCTCAACTTCTTGATTGGGGAGATGCTACTGGTTTTCTTAATCCAATAATTTCAAAAAAGATTCTTTCAATCGTAGTCATCATGCTTTTTACGTTCATCCATCTAAGAGGGATTGAGTTTGGAACTAAAATTCAAAATTATTTAACCTTGTTGAAAGTAGGATTAATTGTTGGGCTTATCATCCTTGGAATCCTTTTTGGAAAGGGCGATTTCAATCATCTTACTCAGGGGAACAAATTCTCCTTTGACTTTGGAGGATGGAAAACTATCGGTCTTTCGCTTATGTGGATCATGTTTGCCTATAGCGGGTGGAATGCGTCAACTTATATTGGGTCGGAGATAAAAAATCCCACAAAAAATTTACCACTTTCCTTATTACTGGGAACAGGTATTGTTATGTTTCTATATTTCTGCTTGAATATCATTTACGTTTATGCCGTTACTCCGGAAAATATGAAAGGTATCATTTCTATCGGCGGGCTGGCTGTGGGCAATATGTTTGGCAGGCCCATGGAGACTCTTTTTTCACTATTTATATCCTTTGCGCTTTTTTCTTCTTTAAGCGCATTTATCATTCTTGGTCCGCGAGTCTATTATTCAATGGCAAAGGATGGATATTTTTTCAAATTTGCTTCTGAGGTTCATCCCGTTTTTAATATCCCCTCAAAAGCAATTATATTGCAAGGCATCATTTCAATCGTAATGGTGCTATCGGGCACTTTTGATCAGATATTAACATATATGGGTTTTTCTCTTGGAATTTTTCCCCTACTGGCGGTTATCGGTGTTTTTAAATTAAGATATTCAAAGAAAAGTAAATACATCCTTCCCGGTTATCCTTTTGTTCCGATTATATATGTGCTCTCGGGCAGCTTAATACTTTTTCTGGCTTTCTTTGAACGGCCTGTCGAGTCTTCAATTGCAATATTAACCGTTTTTGTTGGAATGCCGTTATTTTTTATATTTAAAAAAAGATATATCAAATAGTGTATGTTTTTTAACATTATATGAAAGTGGACAGAAAAGGGTTAAAAGTTAAGATTCAATTTAAGTAATTTATCAAATAGAAAAGAGTAGCATTATTAAAGCCCGATCCCAAAAATCGGGTTTTTTCTTTTATATAGTCACTATTTGGTGACCTGTCGCTGTAAGTGCCTGATAATCAGGGCATGACAGGGTTCTGAAAATCTTGCCTGTTCGGCGGAATGAAATGTAGACGGATGTCGGCCGTTCGATTCTGTCCCGAGCCACATTGATATAAGCCCTGACAAATCGGGGTATTTTACTTTTTTTCAATCTTTTTACTGAAGCTATTCTTGCCCGGCGAAGCGTAGCGCAGACGGGTCCCGAGCCACATTGATATAAGCCCAGAAAAATCGGGGTATTTTACTTTTTTTCAATCTTTTTACTGAAGCTATTCTTGCCCGGCGAAGCGTAGCGCAGACGGGTCCCGAGCCATATTGATATAAGCCCTGAAAAATCGGAGCATTTTACTTTTTTCCAATCTTTTTACTGAAGCTATTCTTGCCCGGCGTAGCGTAGCGCAGACGGGTCCCGAGCCACACCAGTTTCCTGTCGAGAAACGGCTGGATTTGTGTTTTTAGAGGGACGACTAAATATCTTTGTAGTAACATGGGTATTGTTATGATCTAAATGGCGATTTATTATAACGAAAAAGAAATATAGAGTTCATCGATTCGAAATCAAAATAGCCATATCTCCAAGGCATGTATAATCATATATGTGAATCGAGATGATAATGCTTGAAATCCTGTTCCGTTTCACATATCTCCAACAAACGATCCATCATCTCGACCAGATTAATTCTCATATGTTGAAAGGAATGCCGCCATTCCCGGTTCCTGTGAGTGTTCGATACGACATGCAATACATGCTTTTTCGGTTTATTTTCCATATTACTTATCCTGTACTATTTTCCTGAACGACTATTGTTCAACTTTCGCAAGCTGGACCCGGACAAACCTTGGTCGATATACATCCATTCCCTGATTTTCAATGTCCACACCAATCGGTGCAGTAACATAACTGATAATAAGTTCTCCGGGTTTTGTGGATAATTCCGGATGGCATTTTGCGGCATAGGTCATTTTCTTATGTTCCGGATTGGTATAAATACATACCGGTTCGGACCAGGGCCCGGAAAGCCGCGGAGCGACAGTCAGGTAAATCTCCGGTTCTTCAGGATTATAGGTAGTACAATAGTAGAGTTTCCACCCTGGCAGCTAAATCACAAACCGATCAGACCGAAATTGCCGTTTACAAAATTAATTCTAATACAGAGATCATAAAAACAAGCTACTGCAGTATGGAAACCGATATGTTCAGCCAGGTTTCAAGTTCATTAAGTGTGTCTGGAGAATACGCACCATGCAGCGATCCACATTACAGCATTCTGCTGCTTCGCAATAAATCGGTAACTATTGATCAATTAAAAGCCGCCATACTACCGATCTCCGATGATATCTACAGACTAAAAGGTTTTATTGTCGCAAACAAAGATATTTACTATATTGAATACTCAGCTTCCGGCTGGGAAGTGACGCTTGCACCGCAATCCGTTCAGGAAACCAGCGTATCGGATATTGTCAATGGAGAACATCGCAGAAAAGTTGTTGAGCATTTCCAAAATTTGAACTTGTTGTAAAACTATTAATCAAATAAAAGGTATTCAGGAGAACACATGGCAAGAAATGAAGAACTGTACAACGCAATTTTAAAAGGTGATCGAAATACCGTTCAGACCATTTTTCAATCGGCGATTGATCAGAATCAGGATGTCAATGAATTACTCGACTATTCAATGATACCAGCGATGCGTGAAATGGGAGAACGCTTTTCCCGAAATGAGATTTATGTCCCGGAGATGCTGATCGCCGCCCGCGCTATGCAGGCCGGTTTGACTTTAATCGAACCGATATTAGCACAGAACAATCACAAATCTCTGGGAATAATAGCGGTCGGTACCGTCAAAGGTGATTTGCACGATATTGGCAAAAACCTGGTCGCGATAATGTTGAAAGGTGCCGGCTATGATGTTATTGATATGGGAACCAACTGTGGAGTTGAAAAATATGATGAAGCGGTATCTGCCGGTGCTCAGATCGTCATGTGCAGTGCCTTGCTCACCACAACCATGACCTACATGGAAGAAGTGGTTAATCATTTTAAAAATAATGAGAAAATAAAGGTCGTCATCGGTGGCGCACCTGTAACTCAGAAATATGCCGATTCCATCGGTGCTCATGGCTACGGTCACGATGCCAACGAAGCCGTTAAAATCGTTGAGAAATTACTCGGGGCTACTGCCTGATATTGATGTATTTAATAGAATAATGCATCCCACTCACACATTTCTACTCATTGGCCAGTCGAACATGGCCGGACGCGGAAGCATATCGGCAGAGAAGCCGATTATAGATCTCCGTATTCTGATGTTTCGAAATGGCGATTGGATACCGGCAATTGAGCCGCTTCACCAGGATCGTCCGGAAGCCGGAATTGGTCTGGCAATGAGTTTTGCTTCAGTTATATTAAGTCATCATTCTGGGATTTCCGTTGGACTGATTCCCTGTGCCGTTGGAGCTACCAGTATTTCTGAATGGATGCCCGGTACGGAATTATACCAAAGAACAATCAACACTACCCGCAAGGCAACAGATGCACTCCAGGGGATTCTCTGGCATCAGGGTGAATATGATGCCAGTGATAGAAATCGTGTGAATGTATATGCCACACGTCTCTCAACTCTCATTCAATCTATTCGCGCTGAACTCAGATCGCCGGATTTACCGTTCATTGCCGGTGAACTGGGTAAATTTATTAATGCCGCGAGTGGATTTCCATACGGAGATGATATCTCTAGAATTCTCAAGTCTCTTGTGAAAAATGTCCCAAACTATGCCTGCGTGTCCTCTCTCGGATTGACCGATACGGGTGATGGCCTGCATTTCAATTCCAGGTCTTTACGAGAATTCGGTAAACGCTATGCTACAGAATTTTTGACACTGTGGAATAAATAGGATTTCCAATGCATAAAATCCGAAAATTACTGGCACAATTATACGGTTCTGAAAATGTTGGGTCAATATTAAATCAGATCGAAAATCTGCTTGATAATTATCGACGCGATTCGAAAGCCTCATCTGTTTTTACTGAGGATGACGTCGTATTGATATGCTACGGTGACAGTTTTCGTTCACCAGGGAAACCGCCCCTGCAAATACTTCATGAATTCCTTGTACAGGGATCCCTTTCTGGGACAGTCTGGTGACAGCCGGCGCCAACTCTATCCCAAATAACCACTTCTCCCGCAAGGGATGCCTGAGGCAAGTAGTTTCCATAACCGGCTCAGAAAAATATGAAAACCAGGTTTATGGAAAATCAAACCTTCAGAAGGTCAAAGACCTTCTGAAGGTTAAGATGTACTCTTATAATCCATCAGTGATAATCGGACATTTCTTTTGAGGATTAGTTTAAAACCGCACTCGAACCGTCACAATTTTCCGTGGTCCTGCTTTGATGACCAAGCGGTTCTTTTTAATTTCAGGGCCACTGACCGATAATTTATCTTCTGATAATTTGCAGTACTCTGCATTTCTCAGGGATTTAAAAAATGTGACGGTTTCAGTCTGAGTTTGATCCGTCGGGTTCCAGAGCCGAAGAATCAGGCCTTTACCATCTTCGGCGGTCTTAATAGCTGATATAAGCAGTTTCTGATCCTGTTGTTCAATAAACGATTGCTGTGTTTTCTGATCGCCGGACAGCTTGGGATATCCTGATGAAATCTTCCCCGATTGACGAGTCAGTATACCGGACTGTAATTCTATGGTAGTTTGAATTGTAAGCTGCTTATTCAATTCTTTTGAATAAGGCATCAGGGCATAGTGATGCCGGATTTCACCTTTTTCCAGACCATCCGGTTCACCGGCTGTAGTATAGGTTCTTCGGAAAGACCGCAGCAGCGTCACCTGCATTGTGCGTCGTCGATCATCCTGCACGCCCCCTTCATGCAGACCACCACCGCCCAGAAATGCCAGTCCGCGGTTTCCACGACCAATCGCCTGCAGATGTAAAAAGGGCTTTTCTGTCAGTTCCACCTCCTGCCAGCGGGCAGTTTCATGATTTAATCTTATGTCTCGTTCCACAAAGTCATAAGGGTGATGTGCCAGATATGTCGATGCGTCAACTATATCTGTCGACATCAATAATCGTAAACAGTGATCTTCTGCCCGATTATCAATAACAGTTTCAACTTCCACTGTTTTCGAAGTTTTACGCAATGTTATATAATTCGTAATCAGCAAATCGGTTCGTGCTTCCGAGCGTTTTTCATGCAGTCGATCGTATTGAAATGGGATGTTCATCTGAATAGCTGCTTTAAAAGTCACCATTTTCGGTCCATCATGAATGATGGAAACCTGAGCTTTCGCTGCTGTTGATATGACCAACTCATCGGTAGCCGTTGGTGAGTGAAACCAGCCGCTGCCGATCTCGCTCTTATCTTCAAAGGCCAACAGATCCCGGTATATTTCACCGTCCGCTTTATCAGTCAGTGTCAGGGTACCGTTCGATTCAATGGCAATCGCTAAATGCTCATTCTCGGCGCTGTTTGGACCTGTCCGCAAACTCCCCATAAGCCGATAGGGTGTCGGGCA
The DNA here is from genome assembly GCA_018895675.1 of bacterium. GTDB lineage: Bacteria > Fidelibacterota > UBA2242 > UBA2242 > UBA2242 > UBA9312. The sequence goes on along the minus strand of JAHIOG010000633.1, from coordinate 10,903 downwards.
GGGTTTTACAAATAAAGATGTAAACCCCAGAGCCGGCAGGTCAATCTCTGCCGCAATCTTATAACGGGAAAATTCTCCATCACCGATCTGATTATCCACCTGTGCAAAAGCCGTTCGTTCCTGGGATCGGGGATTAATAGATAAACGCTGATAGGGGATCTCGCTTCCATCCGAAGTATGCAGGGTAAAAGATTTAATATCCTGCGATCCGGCAAATCCTTCTGTAAAAACAGTTGGAAAATCCAGGGGCAGATCAACATTGAATTGCACCACTCCTTTTCGTTTCCAGGGAACCGGATTGGCTATTATCACAGTAAATTCATGATCTTCCTGCCCAAGTTCCTTAAAATTCGCAGTCAGATAACCAAAGGCTTTATTGCGTAGTTGGGTACCTAAAACCCGGCACTGATCGTGTCGAAACATCATATCCCGATGCACCTGATCAATGGAACATCCACAGATACTGTCATGCGCATGATTCAGCAGTAAATTCTTCCAGGCAATCCGCAGGTAATTTTCAGACAGGTTCGCACCATCGTTATTGGCAAACGCCATCCAGGGTTCCACCCAACGTTCCAGAAGATTTTGACATTCATCATTGGCACGCTTCATCCTGACCCTTGAAGAAACACAATTCGGAATCAGCCAGAGATAGGGATTACGGTTTTTTGACGGCTCGCGTAATTCGCCTTTCCGTGTCGATATATTTCGGGCGTTTACTTCGGCATCTTTGAAAAACATTGGTAATGTGGAATGTTTCGCCGTTACCTGCGGCGTAAGCTCCTGAATCATATGGACATAAGCCATTGCATCCTTAGCCGGTTTTTTATGATCCAGAGAATCAATCAGACACAGTGTCGTACCGTTGGTACGGGATATTTCGTGCTCAATATATTCTTTGAGACTTTTTTTAGCGAAACGCAGAGCCTCTTCCCTGTCGGAATAGATATCAGTCTCCAGAAAGCCGCGCGCCTGCATAAAAGCTCCGTAACCGAGGTGGTCCTGAAGTTTAAAAACAAAAACAGTACTACCATCGGGTGCCTGCCAGTTGAAAAAAGCCGGAGTTGTATGTTCATTGGTTCCGCGCCCCAGCACACAATGCTTGAGATCGAAACCTGCATAAATCTGCGGCATCTGGGACGGATGCCCAAACATATCGCAGGTATAAGCCACCGGCATGGGTTCCACACCCCACTCCCGGCTAATCCGGCGTCCTACCAGAAAATTACGAATCAGGGATTCCTCGTCCGGGCTGAACAGGTCCGGCATCGTAAACCAGGGACCGATTAATATTCGACCATCCTGAATCAGTTTACGTAGCCGATCCGTGTTCTCCGGTCGGATTTCCAGGTAATCTTCCAACACACAGGTCTGGCCATCCAGGTGAAAAAAGTCAAAACCATTATTTCCTTCCATTAAGTCTAGGAGATCATCGATCAATTCTACCAGTAATAGTCGGAATTCCTGAAAAGGCCGGTACCATTCCCGATCCCAGTGAGTTCCGGAGATATAATGGGCCGTATACTGTTTTATATCATTTGTCATGCTTTTATTATTTCCTTTCTACTCTTTGAAAACTCTCTTGATTCGTTTAATTTCCTGAACAATGTATGGAAGTCAATTATAATGAAAAAGAGATACTACGATCTGGAAAACCCGGAAAGCTGGCCGAATTACCGCTGGATTCAACCACCGCAAATCGCTTACTTTGTCACCACGGTTGATAACGCCGGAAATCATAACGTCACGCCGGTGACTCTGGGCACCTGTATCGGTGCCAGTCTGCCAAGAAATGATAAGCCCGGCGAATACTACTCCAGTTTTTCACTGGGGCATGCAAATCTGCCCGACGGAGGTAATGTTCTCGAAGTACGCCACGGCTTCTACAATCTTGAGGAAGTTCCTGAATGCGTGATCAGTTTCATTCCGGCAACACTGATGCGACATAGCACACTAACCGGATTGCCAATCCCCAGGGGTATCAGTGAAATGGATGTCGCCGGCTTGACGCCCCTTCCCTCCCGGAAAGTGTGTCCCAGCGGAATTGCCGAATGTCCGATCAACCTTGAAGCTGCCGCTTTTCAGACAACCAGACTAGGCTATTATTATACCCATTATCTCTGTAAAGTCATCGCCGTCAGCGTTGATGAAGACTTAATGGCAAAAGACCAATCGGGTCTGGGTTCGTTGGAAATTGATCCGCTTTTCGAGGTAAACATTCAGCGTAACAGCAACGATCAGATTCGCTTATATTACGGGCAAATAAACCGCAATAAAATTACCCGTACGGCGGATGATATCGGTTGTCTGAAAGATTGGATTGGACGTTTTGAGCAGTGAATGCAGGATGAAGTAACCCGTGGTCGAATTACTGATTCCGAGCGACAGGAAATCCTGGATCTGAATCGTCAATGGCAAGCCAATCGTGATCCGGTAAATAATGGCGACATCAAACAGAAATTAACCGAAATACTTCGTAAACTTGTTATCTGATATATCTCTTTTCTCTTTTCAAAAAACATACATAAATGATCAAATACATTATTTGTGTAATGTGTGGATTATCGATTCACTGCATTAAACAGAGCGATAATGTTTTCCGGTTGGATATCCGCCATGATGTTGTGTACTTGCTGGAACACAAATCCGCTGCCTTGCCGCATTATTTCAACCTGTTTCCGAACGTGAGCAGTAACTTCCTCAGAAGTTTGAAGCGGCAGAATATCCCTGGTATCACAACCGCCACCCCAGAAACAGATCCGGCTGCCGTATTGTTCTTTTAGGTGTTTTGGGTCCATCCCATTGCAGGAAATTTGAACCGGATTCACAGCTTCAAGACCGGCATCAATCAGGTCATCCAGTAATGGTTCAATTCCACCACAGGAATGCAGCATAATCTTGACATCAGCCAATTCTTTTGTTCGTTTCCATAGTTTTTGCTGATAAGGTTTATAATATTTCCGGTACATTGCAGTTGACATGAATGGTCCCATCTGTGTACCAAAATCATCTCCGAAAAGAATTACATCGATATAAGGACCGACAGCTGTAAGCCACTTTTCCAGATTATTCAAATGCAGCTCAAAGAGTTTCTCTGACAGACGGATGACGGCTTCGGGATAAAGTCCCATATAGGTAAAGTATTTATCCATACGGAACAGGTACTGCGGAATTTCGAACATATTGCCGCCAAACAAGCCGATAATGGCCCGATCGGTTGACTCTCTCAGTTTCCTGGCACCTGCAGCAAGTTCTTGAAGTCCCTTGTCATCCAGTGCCAGATGACCACCCGCTGTCGCCACACCGGTCCACATGGAATAGTTAAACTGTTCAGCCAGATCGTCGAAATCGTCAGTTTCAAAATCACGTTCAGCCATAGGAAAGTGAATATGTTCCATGAAAGGCGAACCTTTTTTCTGAACCGCCAGGTCCCGGCCATCTTTTGCCAGCAGATACCAGTCACCGGAGCGTTCTTCGATCTGAATATATTTCGGGATTTTGCAGGGTGTTCCATCAGGAAGAACCCATTCTTTCCATTCCTCATTATCAATTAAGAATCCTCGTCCCATTTCAATTGTATCAACGCCGAACAGGTCTAATATTTCAGGTTCAACAATCGCCAGCTGTTGAGGCATGTCGTAAACGTAAATATCACCTGATGTAATTCTCAGATGTCGTTTTAAGCGGGCATAAGCCATCGCCATAATTCCTGAAGAGCGATGCCCCCCAAAATCAATCGGTATCCGGTCTACAGGTTCATGATTAATTGCGGCGATTACTCTTTCACGTGAATTCATACAGAATTTCCCCTTAAAGCGCAGTTATCACTATTGCTGCCAAAAATGCAAATAAAACAGAAATAAATTTATGCAGCCGTATCGGAAGCCGCACCGAACATCTGACCTTCAACCAGAACATTGGCACCAACCAGTGCTTCACCACTATTCTTATCACGGACCAGTCCGGTGATTTTTCCGGTGACTCCCGCAATTGCTGAAATCGAGAAACACCCAACCAGCAGAAACATTAAGCCGCGAAAGCATTTCATTTTTCGATTTACCATAAAATTACCCCTTTATCACCTCAACAAATTAGTTTTATCAGATTTATTTATCATCTGGAAGATAGTTGATGATAATTTCCCCAATGCGTTTTAACCGGGTTTCCATGAGTTCAATGGCTTTTTCCTTATTTCTCCGTTTTAAGGCATCATAAAGATCGGAATGGAGTTTAAAATCATCCTGACAGGACATGTGCTTATTGATCAGTTGAACCTGATCATCGGTATATAAGTTAGTGATTACCCGAACGATTTCCTGCAAAATGATATTCTTCGCCGCTTTTCGGATTTCATAATGAAATTCCAGATAATCCAAACCGCATTCATTAAAATTATCCAGATGTTGTTTAGCATCATCCAGTAATTCCTTCATTACTTTAAATTGTTTGTCGGTCAATTTATCAATCGCTAAGGAGACAATCATACCCTCCATTGCCAGGCGGGCATCAATCAGTTCCAGCAACTTAGTTTTTGACAATGGCTGAGCAGTGGTGATCGGATTCGGCAGAAAAAGCGTATTGAAATACCGGCCGACATATATTCCGGAACCGTGTTTGACAACAATTGAACCAATTGTATCCAGTTTTTTTATTGCTTCTCTTAATGTTGGCAAGCCGACACCAAACAGTTTCGCCATATCAGCTGTCGACGGTAAACGGTCTCCTCGTTTATAATCGTTCCGGATAATGAACGCTCGTAACTCCTCAGCCAGATGGTCCGCAAGCGATTTTTTACTAATGGGCGTTATATCATTCATTATATCCTCAATTCATAAAGTCATTTGTTGATTTTATAACTTCTAAAGTATATATTATTTTCCGGCAAGTTTCAAGTGAAAAATGCCATTTTTTAAAATTAAATTCAGATGTCATCAAAAATATCCGAAATGACTATTCCAATCGAGAGACTATGAACAGCCGGGAACGTATCAAAGCCATTATTAATCATCAAGCAACAGGCCCGGATTCTGGCTGGGTAATCCGCACCCTGACACCTGGCCGATTTATCATCGTTATTTCAAGACAGTTACTGAAGAAGAAATGCGCCTGAAAATCGGAGATGATGTACGTTGGAGCTGCCCTCAACTACTGTCTGGATTTTACCAGGATCCCGACGGACACAATCTTTTTGATAACTATATAACAGAGGACGGGCAACCTCCCCTCGCTGACTGTGAGACGCTGGAAGAACTGGAAAAGTTCAATTGGCCGGATCCTGATTATCTAAATTTTGATGATACCCTTGATTTCCTGAGAAATACCGGCGATTTTAACCGCCTGAGCGGGATGTGGACCTCTTTTTACCATGATCTCATGTTTCTGTTAGGAATGGATAATTATCTGATCAAAATGTACACCCAGCCCGAAATCGTCGAAAAAGCAACTCAATACGTTTGCGAATTTTATTATGAAGCCAACCGGCTCTTTTTTAAACAGGCCGGGGATTTAGTTGACGGCTTCTTCTTCGGTAATGATTTCGGTACACAGCAGGACCTGATCATGAGTCCGGAGCTCTTTGATCGTTTTATCATGCCCTGGTTTCGCAAATTCACCGAACAGGGGCATGCCTATGGCTATCAGGTTGTGTTACATTCCTGTGGTGCTATTTATAAGGTAATTGACCGTTTGATCGATGCCGGTGTAGATTGCCTGCATCCGCTCCAGGCAAAGGCAAATAACATGAATGCCGAAATACTGGCCAGGGATTTTAAAGGTAAAATCGCTTTTATGGGGGGAATCGACACCCGGAACCTGCTGGTCAACGCCACACCCGCAGAGGTCAAAGACGATGTCCGTCGTGTCAAAGCACTCCTTGGTCCTGACTTGATCGTCAGTCCCAGCCATGAGGCATTGCTGCCAAATATCCCGCCACAAAATGTAGAAGCCATGATCGAGGCGGCATTTGAAGACTGATAAAATCCCTATAAAGTTGAGGCTTTTATGACATCCCGTGAACGCCTGCTGACCGCCCTTGCCAATAAAAAACCGGACCACCTGCCCTGTCAGGTACACAGCTGGATGCCTTATTATCTGAAAACCTATCTTGACGGCAGAGATCAATATGGTGCGTATAAATATTTCAAAGGGATGGATTGGGTCATATATGTCAATCCCCGATTCGAATATAGAGATAAGGATTTGGCAAATTGGGAAAAAAGCGACCTTGATCTGGGTCTTGACGCCGATGGCTCTCATCAGTTTAAACATATAATCAATACCCCGGAGGGAGAATTGAGCTACGGACTGGGCTGTAACCAATTCACCGCCTGGGTTACCGAGTTTCTGATAAAATCCGAACGGGATTTCGAGCTGTGAGGAAAATATATCCCGCTTCCGGAGATAGTCGACTGGTCGTCAATTATCGATATAAAAAATCGCATTGGCGACAGGGGCATTGTCCGGGGGGAATTTTTCGGTTTTGGGCAGGGCAGTCCCTGGCAAGACTTCTGCTATATGTTCGATACGGAACAGGCGATATATGCTGCTTTTGATAAAACCGGCTGGCTGCATCATGTGCTGAAAACCCTGCTGGATAAAAAACTTACCGTTATCGAGCGAGCCGGGAAATTCCATTTAGACCTTGTGGAAACCGGAGGCGGAGCCGGGAATTCATCCCAGCGACATGAATATGAATACGTGGATAAGGATGTATCAAATGGAATTACATACTGGTATAAATTAGAAGATTTGGATTTTGCCGGAAATAAAAAGTTTCACAAAACAGTTTCGGCGACACCCTTAAAAAGTGCTACACCCACAGAATTCCACTTATACCCGAATTATCCGAACCCTTTTAATCCGGTAACAACAATTTCTTATGATTTACCGGAAAAAGGTCATGTGGAACTTATTATTTATAATATCAGAGGTGAAAGAGTCAAAACTCTTATAAAGGGATTTCAGGAAGGGGGTTCGTATCAGTTGAATTGGGATGGTAGAGATCAAAACAGTGAGATATTATCGTCAGGAATATATCTTCTTCAAATCTCAACCGGTAAGTATTTAAAAACGAATAAGATGGTTTTTATTCGATAGTGATAAGTAATAACCTTCCGAAGGTTCATTGTAAAATTAAATATTCCCGCAGCTTATCCGTATTGGTTGCAGAGCAAGAGCCCTGCAACCAGAATAAAAGCTGAAAATTGGTTTATTTAGCCGTTCCGCTACGGTGTAGTCCGAAGGACTTCCTATGGAACAACCCCATAACCAGAGCAAAGCAGGAAACAATGCAGGTAGAAATTACATCCTTTGGCATTATAATATTGATAATAAATTCTATTTTCTCAATCACCCATGCCTTTTTATTCAACGATTTTAATATACAAACTCTTAGCAGACGTTGCACCGAAACAACCCATTACAGGTTTTCCGCTTTCATCATGCAAATTTGATCTTTGCGGATCATTCATTGGAAGCGATGAAAAAATATAATGACCATAATCAGGACTCAATGCTTCAACAGTAATCTTGAGTATCATTTCAGAATCTGCGCCCCAAATTTCTTCTCGACCTATCGAACAATACCACTACAAATAGCATATTGTACCTAATAAAGATTATAAAATATACAAAAGATTTATACAATACATCCATCAGTAATATTTACAAAATTTTCGGTATAGTCTTTAGCACGTGGATCATGAGTGATCATGATAATTGTATTGCCTTCTTTCCAGAGATCAACAAAAAGTTCCATAATTTCTCTACCTGATTTTGAATCAAGGTTACCGGTTGGTTCATCAGCCAGAATGATATTAGGATCATTAACGAGAGCACGGGCAATGGCGACCCTCTGTTTTTGTCCGCCGGAAAGTTCATTTGGCTTGTGATCCATTCTGTCACCAAGTGCGACTTTATTTAGAATATATTCAACTTTTTCTTTACGCTTTTTACCTCCTATTCCGGCAAAGAGCAGAGGCATTTCCACATTTTCATAAGCAGAAGCATAAGGTAGAAGATTGAAATTCTGAAATACAAAACCAATCTCTTTATTTCGTAGTTCAGACAATTCATTGTCATTCATATTTTTTATATTTTGTCCGTTTAATTTATATTCACCGGTAGTGGGCTTATCCAGACAACCCATAATATTCATCAATGTCGATTTTCCTGAGCCGGAAGGTCCGATGACGGTAACAAAATCACTTTTTTTAATATGTAGATCAATTCCGCGCAGAGCTTCTACTTCTATTTTTCCGGTATCATAAACTTTTCTAATATTTTCCATTTTTATCATAATAAATCTCCAGTATTATTCATAATGTAATGCTTTTATAGGATCGACAGAAGCAGCTTTGCGGGCAGGAAAAAAACCTGACAACAATCCCACAATTCCCAGAATTGTTCCGGTACTCAAAGCAACAGTCCAGGAAAATTCCGGATTAGCAAGAATCTGCAGAGCCATATTTTTGCCGAAATCCGCACTTTCATTTGGAATACTCTGCACTGCTTTGATAATGCCATAAGCTATGGAGCCACCAATAAAACCACCGGATAAATCAATCAAAAGCGCTTCGATAATAAATTGTGTTTTAATGAGAGATTTTTTACCACCAATCGCTCGTTTGATGCCGATTTCGCGAGTTCGCTTTTTCACAGTTACAAACATAATATTTGCTACACCAATACTAGCGATGATCAGAGTCATTGCGCCAATTACACCAAGAAAAATGGTAATTCCTGTAAATGCTTTAGCTGACATTTTTGCATTTTTGATAGTATCCCAAAAATGTAAAGCGCTGTTATCATCGTGATGATATTGATATTTTCGTCCCAGCACTCTGCGAACCTGTTGATTTACAAAATCAGATTTTTCTATTTCATTAACCTGATAAATTATTCGATTAACATAATTGTTATTGAATATACCTCTGAAGGTGGACGCTGGCATTACACCGACATTGGAGTCAGGACCACCATACATTCCCATTTGCATTTTTTTCTGCATTACACCGATTACTGTAAAGGGAATGCTGTTGAGAAAAATTGTTTCTCCAATTGCGTCAATATCACCCATCAGGTTTTTTTTCAATTCATCGCCAATAAAAATAACCCGACGTCGTAACTTCATGTCATTATCATTGATGAATCGACCTCCCGGTTGTGGAAAATGTGAACGCATATCTTCATAGCCGATGGAGCTGACCCCGCGAACACGTTCATTGACTACTTTATCACCATATTTAAATGTAATTCCCCATCTATCATATTCCCCGGCAATTCTGTCAATTTCGGGGATGCTCTGTTTGAGAAAGCCACAATCTTCTTCCCTTAAACGAATCGAACGACCTTGAGGAAGACCTTTATATTCTATACTGGTTTGTCCGCCGTAAAGAATGACAATGTTATTTCCCAGACCCTTTTGTCCTCTCAACATCTGCTTGGATAATCCCTGTCCGAAAGAGAGTAAAAGAATTATTGTCAATGTTCCCCAGGCAATACCTGCGATTGTGAGGAAAATTTTCCTGCGTTCTTTCTTTAATTCCCGAATGTAAAGTTTTACAAGCAGTAAATTTTTCATAAATTCATTTATTCTTTTTGCCATAATACACTCAATTTTTAACTATTTATTGCAACAACAGGATCCAAAGTTGATGCACGCTTTGCCGGACCCCAACCTGCAATCAAAGTTATAATTGAAATAATGATAATTGTTGTAACAGCAATTGCTGGATTTAGAATCAACACCCCGACAAATTCTTCAATAGGTGCCTGATTGATTCCCCAAATTAATACTACAGAAAACAAAAAACCCGAAACAGAACCAGCTGCAGCAATTGCAAAAGTTTCAACTAAATATTGCATAAGAATTACACGTTTCTTCGCACCGATTGCACGTTTTACTCCGATTTCTGAAGTTCGTTCTTCCACAATTACGTACATGATATTTGCTATTCCAATCCCACCTACTATCAAGGTCATTACTCCGACTATACCTAAAAATATTGTAAATCCGTTAAAAAAGATATTGAGGAATTGATCTGCTTCTGTTGTATCCCAGATTGGTAAGGCTTGAGTATCTTCTTCGGAAAATCGATATTTTTTTGCCATTGCGGCAACAATAGCCTTTTTCATCTGTTCGGTTTTATTGACATCTTTCGCTCTTGCAACAAGGTTATTAACATATCGATCACCATAAATACTCAAATAAGTAGAAGTCGGCATAAAAATAGCATCTTTATCACGACCATTATAACTTCCGTCCTGCTCTTTTTCTATTATTACCCCTACAACTATAAAAGGTGTGCCATTGATATACATCAATTTACCTACTGCATCTTTATCTCCAAACATGGTTTTTTCGACTTCATTTCCGATAAAGACAACCCGACGTCTTTTTTCCATATCAATGGGATTTATAAACCTGCTTCCTTCTCTGGGAACCATATTTCTCATTTCTTTAAATTCCGGCCATACTGCATTGATATTAAAGTTTTGTTTTTTGTTATTCACCTTTACAGGAACTTGACGGGAATACTGTGGAGAAATATCATCTATTAACTGAACCTGTTCTTTCAGATATTGAGCATCATCTTTATAAAAACTCAGGTTTCTGCCTTTTGGAAATCCGCCGTAACTAATACTTGTTCTTCCAGCCCAGATTACACAGATTGATTCACCCATTCCGTGCATGGTTTTGGAGGAATTGGCTTTCACAGCAGCACCAAAAGTCAATAATAATATAACAGCTGTTGTTCCCCAGAAAATACCAAAGAGCGTCAATAATGTTCTTAGCTTTTGTTTACTCAGTTCCCTGAATACCTGGGCAATATTTTTAATAAACACTTTAACTATCCTTTATTGAATTTCTTTTGGAGGACGTTCAACAAGTAAATCATCTTTT
>JAHIOG010000632.1 GCA_018895675.1 bacterium | reverse complement strand
GATCATCAGACAAATTAAGATGCTTATCAGTTGAAATATTTTCAAAAGCGATTTTACGTTTTAATGTATTCAAAAAACCACTACGCTCTGCATCCAAAGGATAGAGAAAGAAAAGAGTATTTCGATAAACACGTGGTGTTTGTCCTTTGGATTTTAATATCTCATTAACTAAAGTTTTGTTTTCTCTTTTTAGAATAACCAGTTTTAGTTCTTCGGTATCAGATATGTTTAATGGCTTTTCTTCCCAAATATATGTTTTTAATTTTCCACCATGAATAGATTTCCGCAAAAGATCTAATTCCAGTTCAATCAAATCCGGCTCTTTTATATTCTCCATATTATTTAAGAGAATGCGGTTGAGATTAGCCTGATTACTGAAATAATATTTTTCAGCACGACTTTGCAAATAAAACAATTTGCCTTTTAATTGCTCGATGGCTTCCGCAACTAAAGGCGATGGATTTTGAAGGGTAGTTGCCGATCTTTTTATTTCGCCCAGAGTCGTGCCATGTTCCTGCCCGCCGGAAAATGAATAAAGAAAAATTGTGGTGGCTGTTCTCGTGCCGATATTTAAACCCCGGTAAGCTTTGCCTAATGCACCATTAACTTTTTGTGAACCTGATTCACTGCTTGTTATATCATTGCTAATAATACCATTAAATTCTGCGCCGATGTGTTTTATTAGTTCCTGCCGAAGTTCCTGATTACCCAAATCAAAATCTGATAAACTGATATAAGGCTGGTTGCTTTCTTTCAAGCTGTGAATAACTAATGAAAGCAGCCTGAGCACGCCGCGTGTTCTCTGGAAGGTAGGGAAACTACCCCAGCGTTGATATAAAACATCTATAACTTCCGGCATAAAAGGATAGGAATCGGTAAAGCGTGTGCGGTATTCGCTTGGTTGCAAACTACCCGGTAAAATGTTCTCTTTTTCAGCATATTCCACAAATGATGATGCTATTTCTTTTGCGCCATTTAAATCAATATCGCTGAACAGTCTCCTGCGGATGATCTTTGAAATTTCATTTTCCTCAACCGGTGTATAAATTTTTTCAATCCGTCCGGAAACCTTTTGCAACTGCTGATATAATTTTTCTGCGCCTTCATCATAATGTTCTATAAGACTGGAAGGCAGTGTAACGACCAGACATACTTTTTCCAATGTGCTGATCGCTTCGGTAAGTTCCTGCATAAAAGCCATTGTTTGCGCTGCAAGATTGCTGTTAACCACTTTAACACCGGCTGCTTTGGTGGCATATTCCAGAACTTCATCCATTAAAATTATGATGGGTTTATTATCAGACAATAAGTTTCTGAGAGTTTCTTTACCCGGTGAAACCTGACCCGTACATTTTTCGACTTTTCCGGTTAATTGTTTTTCCAGCAAGCCCCATAATGTATCTTTAGGGCCAAGCGCCGTACCGACTGCAACTACCGACTTTGCTCCCCATTCCTGAGCCTTGTGATACATAGCGATTAAGGCATGGGTTTTGCCGCCGCCAAAAGGCGTTTGAATCTGGAATACCGGATCACCGCCTTTGCCGCGGACACGTTTTTCAACAACGCCCAATAAATTTTTAAGCCCTGAAGTAAGATATGTTTTTTTGAAAAATGTGTCTGGGTCTCGGTATTCATCAGCGCCGCGATTTTGGCTGACTTCCCAAAGATCAGCCGCAAAAACATCCATGGTTAAACGGCCTTTTAAGATATCATCATGCGGGACAGCTATGGTATGAAAAGGTTTCATTGGTTAATATCTCCTTAAACCATTATAATTATAAACAAGATTCTATTCAAATAAGGACGTTTGTGAATCACCCTTTTTGATTTCTTCTTTCAAACGTTCTCTACCGGATAAAAAGCCATCCAGCAGTTTTTTCTCTTTGCTCTCATTGGGTAAACATTCGGATACCGCTTGACCAACCCGATAAAAAGCTTCGCTTTGGCCGAAACTGGATTCCTGCAGCAACGTGACCAATTCCTGCCTTTGACTTTTTTCCCACAATAAAAGCACCTTGTGCATCACATCGATCATTTCCGATGGATTCTTTAGCGTATCGGAACTTCTTTCCTGTGGACCCAAAACACGGATAAACTCTTTTTCTTTTTTGATAAATCCATGCCGGTTCCATTCCAAAGCAAGATCAATGCTGCAACTCTGTGCCAATTTACGAGCATCATCAAATTGAACTTTAGCGGCGCCAAACTCCCAGCGATACAACACATAAAAACGGGTCAAATCGGTAATCTCTCCGGCAAAACCATTATGCAGAATCTGACTCACCGCAAAATCAGTAACAATCTTTCGCACATCAGTAAGCAAACGATTGGCGCGGACAATATTGCCTTCATAATCCATTACCTGTTCATATTTGCCAAACACCTCAATTGCCGATCCGATGGCGGCAATAAAAAAGTCCGAACCGCTGATACCCTCCTGCCAAAGATGTTCCAACTTTTTGGAAAGATATTGATTCAGTTCTTCTTTTACCTGGTTGTAAAAACCGGTGGATTGGCGTTCAATTTTACGAGCGACGATGTAGATGGATGATGCTAAAGCGGCCGTTTCTCTGGCAACAAGGCGGGATTCCATTTCGGTGTTTAAAGGCCAAGCACCGGTCATGATCAATCCGGAATCAAGCAAAGAGTTTATTAAAGTTTCCCAACCCTCAGTTGACTTGTGTGCATAAACAATCGTTGCTAAGCCTCCTGGTTTTAAAACCCGATGAATCTCTTGGAATGATTTTTTTAGCATCTCTTCAAAATATTTGTTTGCTTCTTCTTTACCGCCAGGCTTGTTTGCATAAACAACTATTTCATTCTTCTTGGGTGTCAACGGTGTGGAAAACAATTCCGGATGTACTTGCCCTGACGACCGCTTTAGCCAAACATAAAAGAAATCAGAAAGATAAGAGTATGGAACATTGTCGTAATAGGGCGGATCGGTTAATACAGCATCGAAATAATTATCATTAAATCCTAATAGTGTTGATGAATATTGTGAAATTGAAGATTGTGAATTATTACTTCTTGAACAATGTTCCATTACTTTAAAGTAATATTCAGTGCCAGCCTTAAAACTTCCTGATGAATTGCTTAATGAATTAACTTCTACATAATCCCACATCATTGGTAATGCTTGTCGAGAGAAAAGTTGTTTTATGGCTTCTGAAGTGTTTTCCCACCTCGCAAGTACATTTCCAAAAGCCGCCGCCATGTCTAATGTTAACGATAAATAACTCTCAATCGCTCTGGCCCACTCGTCATTTATTCTTTTTTCCACCATCTTTTGTTGCACTTGCCGCACCTTTTCCACAAAAGTAATCAACTCCAGTTTCTGGCGTGAATTAAAAAGATCACCCCAAACTTTAAAACCATATAAAGGCAATTGACTTCCCACGGCTCTATGACTTTCTTTTGGTGGAAGTGGCTCATCCGGTACCGGATCCATACCCCATTCCAGCATCAGTTTTTCCCGTTTTTCTTGCAGATAGACTTCGGCTTTATTAAAAACCTGCATATCTTTTTCGGTGGCAATGCGGTAGCGTTTTCCACTTGTTCCGGGTTTATGGGTTACTACTGCAATCATTCGCTGTCCGGCTTTGCCTTCCTGAAATAACTTTCTGGTTGTTTTGGCTTCCACAGTAGAGCCGCACACCGGGCATGTGGCTACAGCGCGGGACACACTGCCATTTTCCGGTATAAAATCAGCAGGCCATTTTTCATAGCCATCACCGACAATTTTAAACTTGACATAATTATTTTCTACAAATGGAAAAAGAGAAACTTTTTTGTTTGCTTTTTTTGCCAGCCAATATTGACGCATTAAGGGGATCTCGGCACCACAAATAGGATTCTGGCAGGGGATTGTTCTTGCCCAGATGTAACCTACCGGAATAGAACCATCAAGTTCATTTGGATAAAACTTTTTGATTTCTTTTTTGGCTTCTTCCAATACCCAGTTGCCCCAGTATTTCACATCTTCCAATAAAGGGTTGACCATTTCAGTGCCATCATCTTCAAACAATCTTTTTTCTTTTTTCTTTTTTCTTTCATCTTCAATAAGCCATGGTCGTTCAGCTATATACTGTTTTTTAGAAATGGGCTGTCCGTATTTTTGCGGATATTCCAAGGTGCATTTTTGTATCAGTACTGCAACCGGATTTAAATCATTTGAATAGGTTTCGCAACCTAAACGTAATGCTTCCAACGGAATAGCGCCGCCACCGCCAAAGGGGTCGAGCACTTTGGGCGGCACACCGCCATTGGCTTCCAAAATATCTTTGCGGGCTTGTTCAATCAAGTATGGTTTATCTTTTAAATTTTTCCATTTGGATAATTCAACAATGAAATTACTTTTCTGCTGCCATTCTTCTCTTGTTTTTGGCGCCGGGATCAGCGCCGCATAAGCGGTTGCCCGCGAAGACGCCAAAGGACGCCGCGCCCACCAGATATGCAATGTGGAAATATGCCCGTGCCGGATATTTTTTTCTCTTGCCGATTCTTTGCTCACTTCTTTGACCGGAAACGATTCTTCTATGAAGCGTTTATCTTCAATCAATTCTCTATTTCTCCCTTTTCTCGGATTTCCTTAAATGGTACAAAATAGCGGACAACTTCGATCTTTTCTTCTGCCTTTAAATTCTCCGCCGGATTCTGAATAATATATAATTCCGGATTATTAGAAGTTGGCATCACCGCATAAAGATAATAATCATTTTTAAAACGTTTGGCTTTAAACCACTCATTTTGAGTTAAGGCTACCGCAGACTTTTTTGAGCGGGCTTTCACTTCAATATATCTAATTGTTTTTGTTTGGGGATCCTGGGAACGAATATCGAAACCAAGATTTTCAGCAGAGATATCTTCGGGAATCCGGTTATGTTCCTTCTCATATTCAATGGCTTTTTCCATACCAATGAGTTCCACTTCAGGATCATTTCTCATTGACATGTCAACCGTTGTTTGTGGCAAAACGCGGATAATTCCCTTAAAACGGGGCATGCTCATGGTCAGGCTTTTTTCTTTTTCTAATTGTATTTTCAATTCTTCAAGCGCTTTTTCGTAACCTGCTTTCCGATCTTCTTTATTTCGAATAGCCAGGTCAACATTTTCACCACGTTCTTTTCTATCATATAATTCAATCAAATCACCATCTAATTTAACAATTAAATATTCCAGCGATTTGAAACCAT
>JAHIOG010000631.1 GCA_018895675.1 bacterium | reverse complement strand
GTGGTTTCATCACTCTTGCCGGTCATCATTTCGAAATAGGCGCCAAAGCACGTTTTTTCAGAAGGATGATATAACAGACCAATTCCCAGGTTGTAATGATTGCCGGTAATATCCAGTTCCTCGTTGCTGAGATCAGCGAATTCCGAATGTGGATAAATGCCCCACTTGGAATCGTAAAGATCACCGTCGCGACGGTAAATATACTGTCCAACCCGAACGCCAATATCTAATCGGTTTGACAGTTTATATGCTGCGGATAATTCTGTCTGAGTACCCCGGGCGATCTGCTGATTATCATCTACTTCCAGTCGTTGAGGCTCCAGATCTTCGAATACAGCAGAGTCAAAATAGGAAAGGTTACTCATCCGTCCATAATAATCCCAGTAATAAGCCTGCCGAAATGGACCGTAATCAAATATTGAGCGGCTGGTGACGGCAATCTTTAGTCTTGAATTGATCGGAAGCAGAACTGCCAGGTTGTACAGCGGTGATGTTTGAACGCCGGTCATATAGGTGTTTTGGTGCCATCTGGGAATTACGGAGTAGCTGTCCCCGTAATATACGGGACCATAAACCGGTGAATTGAACTGTCGTGCGCCGTAAAAATTCATATCGAGGTACACGGAACGACAATTCAGACGGCTCAGAAAAGCCGGGTTCCAGCTGAGATCGGCGTAATCATCGATAACCATACCGGAAACGTCGCCGGCGAAGATTTTAAGCTGGACGGTCATAAAGTTCATTGGTTCCATGAAGTAAGGCGCATCCGGTTTACGGGAATTTGGCAAGGGAACGTCTGAAAAAATTGGTGATGCACAGATAGTGATTAAAAGAAAAACTGCGATTAATCTTTTGTAGGACATAATAGCCTCCTTTTTTAACTTACTAAATCTAATTAAAAAAATCTTAATCTCATTTAAAAAAGTTAGATATAAACTTTATTTCATTTTCACACATTTTTTCACATTTATAAAATTTCCGGTTTTCATTCTATAGAAATAGATACCTGAACCTACATTAGGCGTATTCCACTCTACCGAATGAAATCCGCTGCTTTTATGCTCTCTGACCAAAGTTTCTATTAATTGTCCGGCAATATTAAAAATCTCAATAGTAGTAAAACCCGACTCTGGTAAGTGATAACAAACTGTTGTTGTCGGATTAAACGGATTCGGGAAGTTTTGATGCAAAGCAAATTCAGTTGGAACTAGGTTTTCACCACCTGGCTTTATCGAATCTGTATTTGTTGTGCCTATATTTTCTTTACTCCACGACTCCCCATTCCATTTTAAAATTGTCCCATTATCACCAACTGCAAAACCACACGTCGCATCAATTATTTCCACATCCCAAAGCTTTTCTACAATAGGATGTGTTGTAGTAGTGCATTCTACCCCATCAAATTCCCAAATCTTACTATTTCCATTAGAATCGTAACCAACTATAAATCCCCATGTCTCGTTGATCATGGAAATTGAAGTGAAGAATCCTCCACTAGTACCACATACAAATGTCCAATTATCCCAATTATACTTATAAACCACGCTCCACCCTGCACAGACATCAAAACCGGCACCAAATGCTGTCGAGTCACTTATAATACAAATATCTTCTATCTCTTCTTCTTCCACCTGATCTATTAACAAATGTGACCAGTTCGTCCCGTTATATATGAAAGAGTCTCCCTCCTTAACTATGATTCCAAAAATTTCATTGTACATATCTATAACACTGCCATACAAAAACCCTTCTTGTTCAAGCCACGATTCTCCATCGAATTTAAGTGTCATATCTCCAGCGATAAATCCTAACCCGCTGTTTGCCATTGAGATACCATACAAGGGTTTCTGGGTAGGGGAATCAAAGATATCCCACGATATGCCGTTATATTTGAGAATTGTTCCATTGAGACCGACTGCAAATCCAAGTGTATCGTCAACCATTGACACAGCATAGAGTGTATGTTCCGTAGGTGAATCAATGGTTGTCCAACAACCATTTCTATATTCAAGAATAACTCCACCATCACCAACTGCAAAGCCATGAGTTTTATTAGTTATTGCAACTCCGCGGAGTGTTGAAGTAATTGTATTTGGTTCTGTGGAGGATTTCAGAGCATATGAACCAAAAATAACTATGGTGCTATAGCCTAGAGTAATCAAAATAGCGATTAGTGCTATTCTCACGATATTTTTGTACATTTTGAACTTTGGTACTCCTTTGGTTTTCGAACTCTTCTGTATCCACCTTGTGTTAAGTCCGATAAGAAGATCAAAAGTGTATTGAAAATATCTATTAACGGACTTGACATAAGGTATCGTATCTTTTTTATTACCTTCATCTTGATAAAGTATAAAATAAATTGATCACAACAAATATCATAAGTATGTTTTTGCATTCTTTGGTAAGACAAAATGTCCTATATATTCTGCTTTTCATATTATTCCTTAAACATAACGTATGAGATACGAGTGTCGAAGCACAAATCTACTGCCACTGAAACGATGGTCAGCAAAACCGCAAATCCCAAACTCGCCGAACAGCTTACCTCGTTATCTCCATACGATTCGTTAGGCGATTAGCTTCTCCATCCTTGAATAAAACCGATAATCTCTCCACTCTGGGAATCAACAAAAAAATCTCCATCAAATATAGTAATTCGCCATACAAGTCGATAGTCTGTAC
>JAHIOG010000630.1 GCA_018895675.1 bacterium | reverse complement strand
ACGCTGATACAGTCGAGCCGCTCTATCCGGATCTTCATCTTCCACAAATGCCATGGCAAATGCGCCAAATCCCTGGGCGGCAATCAAATTCAACCTGCGGTTTTCAGCGTCTTTGCTTAGTAGCAGTTCAACCATCTTCAAATTGTTTGCCAGAAATTGCTCGGCGATTTTGAGATCGTCTTCCTGGTAAATTACCTGAATACCATCTTCCATAAAGCTGCTGGCTGAATTGATTATCAGGCGGTTCAAACTGCATGAGGAAAGAATAAATAGAAAAATTAGACTGAATAGAAAATGTTTTTTCATTGTTTGCACATACATTAATTTAAAAAAGTTGTTATCTGGCATATTTATGCAGTCGTTGTTCTTCTTCCGTTGCCATTTTAATGCTGATCCTGCCTACCCAGATTTCAAAATCCGAACTTAAAGGAATATAACTTGAATCATCCCGGAACCAACCCCGGAAATTGCCGGTGAACCCGACGATCCCTTTATAACGATTTTCTCCACTGATCCTGAAAGCCAATTCTTCTTTGTCCCGAACCATTATTGGTTCTTTGACATCATTAAAACCGATTTCCGTAATGACAAACGTTTCATCGATTGTGGTAAGAACTAATTCTGTCCGCCGTTCTTTAACAACCTGACGGGAATAAAACAAAATTGATGTGCCGTCAATTGTATTCTTGGGCAGATATTTTTCAAGATAATCGATATGTCCATCCTCATGAATTATCCGGCATTTAAATATATTGTTGATGCGGTCATAGTCATATACTTTTTCGCCGATAATGTTATTTTCACGAATATGGAGATAATGACGATAAGTCTGTTTAGTGCGTTGATCGATGATCGTAATATAATCGCTGTGCAATGATGCGATAAATTCAAGCGCCGGGTTTGAATCGAGACTAAATCGAACTTTATATGCTTCATGTCCTTTATAAATCAAAGTGTCAACTATTTCAGTATTCAATTCCCCGACCCGGATTATGCCCCAGTGGACACTGTAAAGAACGTCTTCACCTACCGGGAAGAATCGTGATGATTCACCACGTTCAGGAATAGGTTCAAAACCATTAGTAAAAATATTCTTTACATTATTTTCGGCGAGAAAATCAGTTACTTCTCCGATATTAGGGTGCTGAGGATATAAATAGGAAAAAAGTCCAAAATACTTAATAGCTCTATTTTTTTGTCCTGATAATTCATATGCACGCGCTAATTGATAAATAATTTCGGCGTCATAGGAATATTTTAACCCTTTTTCCAATATCTTAATTGCGTCATCAAATTCTCCATGCCGGAGATAGATATCTCCCAAAATTGGGTATGAAAAGGTATAAAGTTTATTGTCGGAGATTGCATCTTTAAGATAATCAATCGCATCATCGTATTTATTTCTTTCATAAAGATATTTTCCGTAATAGTAATTGGGTATTTCCGGAAAAGGGTGATATTTAATGGCTTTCTTGAGATGCTTAAAGCAATTTGTTAAGTTATGACGATCATATTCAATCCTTGCTTTCAGGAGAAGCGCCGGTCCGTATTTAGGATTGGAATTGAGGGCAAGATTTAAATATTTATCCGTTTCCTGAAAATCTTTTTCGGTATAGGAGATAAAAGCAGCATTATATGCCGGGACTTCTTTATCTGTTGCTTTGGCAATTTCTGAAATAAAGTGTATCTTTGCATGGGCTTGATTATCAATGAGCCACTCGCGCTGTGCCGGACTTAAGCTAGCTTCCGGTGTATCGACAATTGCGGCAAATAGAAAATTATTGAGCTGAATCAATGACAGGATAAGGATAAGTGGAGTAAATTTAATTTTCTTCATAGTAAAAATAGATTGATTTTAACAAAGGAAATTTATATTCTTTATATGGAAAATCAAATACTTTAGCGGAAGTAAAATTTTAATTTATGAATGGGAACCACAAATGAATCCAACAAATCCAATTTTTAGAGTATTTTACCGATCCGTCTGTATATTCCTGGCTACACTTTGTTGCGCATTATTGTTCAACCTGATTTCTCCTAAAGGGTTGCCTTTAATAACTTCCTACCGTAAAATTTCGATTGGGGATAAGACTCATAAAATT
>JAHIOG010000673.1 GCA_018895675.1 bacterium | reverse complement strand
GATGGCGCAATCTGGTTCGCCCGAAAATACGTGTTTTGCAGGTAGTTGACCTGTTTGTACGTCGTGGGGGGGTCATCAATCATTTCGAGCAGATATTCGGCCCCCCAACGGCTCAATAACCGGTTTTCTGCCTTGACTCCCCACCAGCAGTTCACAGTACCCACCGAGAAAAACAACAATCCTCCCCCCTGATTCACGTATTTCTCCAAACGCCCGGCCAATGCGTCATGATATCCGCTGGTGCACTGCCCCCACGCTTCCTTGGTAATCTCGTCATTGATATAGGCGAACTCAAGGAACATGACCATGTTGAACTTGGCCAGCGTCTCGTCGGTCAGTTGATGAAACGGAATCAATGCCGTCTGGTAGCCCTGGTCGCGCAAGTACTGCTCATAATAGCGATGGCGGTAGGGAACATTAGGCGCCCAGCAGGCCGTCACCATGAGAATACTGCCCTTGTTAGAAATAGAATTTGTTACCGGAGTTTCCGCGCCACACGGTATTAGCCATAACACTGCCAGAAATTGGAATATGGCGTATTTAGCAATCGACACATATAGAGATGATGATTTCATATAAACTTTCCTTTTTCGCTTTGCGTGTTTTTCGAACAATGACACTCGCCTGGGTGCCCGCCTGCAACGCTATGCGTAGCATTGCGGGCAGGTAGCGCTCTCGCCTGGGCGGGCATTATTCCTGATTGTTAATTTCCTCTTTTCTTATCGTTTATCAAGACCCACATACTTGGCGAACTCCTTCTCGAACGCCTCAACTTGCGGCCCCATGGTCAGCGTGCCGCCCTTGAACGCCTCCTTGACGGCCGCCAGTTCCTCCTTGCCGCAGGGTGTGCCGCGGAAAATATAGCGGACCTTGATCGGAACGCCGTCGCCAAAGTCGTAACCCGGCCGTGATGTTTTTTGCTTCGCCCATGACGTGATCCTCCTGTTGTTATAATGTTTTCAGCGCTGCGTTTGCTTTTAACGGTGCCCACGGCACCGCTCCTTTTACGGGACTGTCGAACAATTGATCCAGCATGAGCATGGCCACGCCCCAGGCGGCGGCTTCTGCGCCGATTTTCGCCACGCGCACTTCGGGTGTGTTGCCGGCCATGGCAGTGACTTGGCGATGAATGATCTGCCGGATCGGCGTTACCATCAAGTTCTCCACCCCGGCCATGCTCTCATCCAGCAGTACGACCTCCGGATTAAAAAGATTCACCGCATTTGCAATGGCATGGCCCAGGTAGCGGATCGCATGATCCAACAGCCCCAGTGCCAGTTTGTCGCCGTGCCCTGCCGCCTCAAAAACGGTTGCCATGGAAATAGCCTCCAGGCGATAGCCGGCCAGTTCGGCAATCATGGATTGGGTGCCGTCCTGCAAGGCCTTGATTACTTGGCGGATAATCGCCGGATACGAGGCCACCGTCTCCAGGCAGCCGGAACTGCCGCAGCTGCAGATAGGGCCATTTTCCACAACCCGGACATGCCCCAACTCGCCGGCCATGTTTGTATGTCCTCGATATAACTGACCGTCTATAATAATGCCACATCCGATACCACTGCCCACGTCGATGAGCAGTAGGTGCTGAAATCCCTGGCCCGCGCCATGGCGGTGTTCACAAATAGTTTTGGCGCGGGTGTTTTCATCCAGCAGAACAGGAACGGCAAAATGGGATTCGACCAGACGGCGCAAGGGCACATTGCGCCATTCCGGCATGAACGTGCACAGCAGCGATACGCCTTCCTTGGAGTCAACAATCCCCGGATCAGCAACCCCGATCCCTTTCAGCGCCGATCGTTCATAGCCGGATTCCCGGATCACGGACTCGGTCAGGGCGATCAATTCTTTCACTATGGCGGCGTTTGTCTTTTGGGCAGGCATGGCCATGCTCCGTTTCGCCACGACGTTGCCGCGCACATCCACACCAAGGGCCATCATATGATCTAAATCGAATTCAATGCCTACCACAAAACCGTGGCGGCTATTCAGGCTTAATAAGATCTGCTTGCGGCCGCGCCCCGCTACGCTTCGGCCCGACTCAACCAAAATCCCCCGTTCGATCAAATCCCTGATCAAGGCGGTAACAACCGGCATGCGAATATGGGTTGATTGCCCCAGTTGTGTTCTGGAAACGGCGCCATAGTGCCGCACGTGTGCAATCAGCAGTGATTTGTAAAACGATGCCTTATTACTTGGTTTATTCGTCATTGCAACCACGTATAGCGACTATTTGCTTATTAATGTAACTAAAAATACGCTTTTATTACATCTTGTCAAGCAAATAAATTATTAATTAGTAATGGGTCAGTGACGGGGGGGCGTAGTGGTGCCCGGATGCGCTGCGCGGTCAGGTTGCCGATTGCGCAGACTGCGCTTTACAAAAACGCAAAGGCCGGTCGGAAGATTAAGAGAGTTGATCGGTGTGCGCCGTTCTATGCGTCACAAGGGCAGGGAACGACTCAGAGACCAGGGCGAATCGCTCGCGGTGAACGGTCGGAGCCGCACACGGAACGACATCGGTTCCGGCATTAGCAGATACTGAGGCAGGGGACGCGGGCCGCAACTGTTGCTCCCGAGTCCGCCCTGGCGGTAATCCAAATTGAGATAGGTTTCTTTCCGGCGGTGCAGTTCGTGGGCATGCATGACCCACGTCAAATCTTCCGTCGAATAATGGTGCGCGCTGACGTTCAGGAGCGGCAGGCCGATTACCAGCAGGCCAAAGCCCTGTCGGTCTGTCAGCGTGGCCCAGCGCACTTCCGTTTTGTTGCCGTTTTCCTGCGGCCGGACATAGGGCCCATACTGATCCTGAACGGTGCCGCCATACACGCCCACATGGGCGCTTTCCTTGCGATCATCGTAGTTTTCGTGCGGGCCCCGGCCATACCAGGTCATTTGATCAAATCCGGCCGGTAGCACCATCTGCAGGCCAAATCGCGGCAGGTCCGGCAATTGATTTTGGAGCGGCTTAAGATCGGTTTGGAGGATAAGGTCGCCACTACCATAAACCGTCCAAGTCTGGTCGCAGGCAAACACGGGTGCCAGGGCCTTTGCCGCCAGCACGGTCTGCACCCTAACTTGGAACACCGCCGGTTCCGGGTGGCTGAACGCCAGGGATTCGACCCGCGCGATCAAACGATCGTAACCGGCTTCCCGCCACTTCTGCGCAATGCGACCCATCCAGCGATCGCCAACCATCTGCCCGGCACAGTGCTGGACATGCACGACCATGCCGCCGTCGTTATCCGTCGGCCCGCGCCAGAGGTTGATGCGCGGCCCCGATTGAAGGAGCGAGCGTCCGGCCAGTGCCCACCGGATCAGTGTGCCCCGATGGCGATCAAAGCCAACCGTATAATCGCCGGCGCTCACATTGACCTCATCCCGGTGTTCCTCGATTTTTAACGCCGGCCGGCCAGCCCGTTTGATGACCGGCCGGGGCGGAGTTTTCACCGGCACCGAAAATTGCTCCGCGGCGATTTCAAAACCCTCGGGCGCCCAGGACGTTGCGGCGGCTTGGACAAAGGAAAGATTCAACCAGTATTCCGCGCCCGGCTCACCGGCGGGCAGACGATAAGGAATCGGTATGTCTTTCCGCCCGCCTGCCTGGATTTCCAACGGCGCCAGTGTTCCCTCCTGAAGAACGCGATCATCCCGCCGCAACTGCCACCGGCATTGCAGGTGGTTTAGCGCGCAAAAATTATGGCGATTGATGATCGTCACGTGTCCGCGCTTGAGGTCCACGGTCTTTACCCGTACCGGTGCATACACGTGCTTGAGCTCCCGCATGCAAGGATGGGGCTCACGATCCGGCGACACGAGACCGTCCAGGCAGAAATTGCCGTCGTTGGGATCATCCTCAAAATCGCCGCCGTAGGCAAACCAGGGCGTGCCGTCGGCCGTCCGTTGTCGTATGCCGTGGTCGGCCCATTCCCAGACACAGCCGCCCAGCAGGCGGTCGTGCGCATAAATCGTGTCCCAGTATTCCTTGAGATTGCCGGGGCCGTTACCCATTGCGTGCGCATATTCGCACATGAAGAACGGGCGCGGATCGTCCTTGGCGCCTTCCTCCGCCAGTTTGGGAACATCCGGGTACATGCTGCTCACGATATCCACCACCGGCGCCGTGCCCGCCCGTTCGTAGTGAATGGGCCTGGTGGGATCGGCCGCGCGGATCCAGGCTGCCATGGCATCGTGATTGGGCCCGTACCCGGTTTC
>JAHIOG010000629.1 GCA_018895675.1 bacterium | reverse complement strand
CAAATGTTTTTTTGGAGGCAAGAAAATGTTGATGTTCAAAAGCTATTTTTTAAGATTGCATAAAATCGCCGAAGAAAATAATTTTGACAATATAAAGAAATGTTTAGAATACCAAAAAGATTCTTTATTTTTGGATTTAGGTTGCGATGATGGAAAAAAGACATGCGAACTGGCAAAAACAATTGGTACTGATAAGCTTTATGGTATCGAAATTCGGGATGAACAGGCAAAAATTGCAGAATCAAGAGAAATTATTGTAAAAAGATGTAACTTAAATGAAAGATTTGACTTTAATGATGAATCGTTTGATATTATATGTTCAAATCAAGTAATAGAACACTTGTACAATACAGATAACTTCATTTCGGAGATTTATCGTGTTCTAAAGCCGGGAGGATATGCAGTGATATCAACTGAAAATTTATCGAGTTGGCATAACATCTTATCATTGTGTTTGGGCTGGCAACCATTCTCGTTGACAAATATCTCGCTAAAATCACTCGGTATTGGCAATCCATTATCATTGCATCGCAATAAACAAATAAATAGTAGTTCAAATGAACATATGAGATTATTTGCGTATCGGGGTCTAAAAGAAATTTTTCAGATATATGGATTTAAAGTGGAAAGTATAACTGGTGCAGGATACTACCCGTTTCCAGAGATGATTTCTAAATTTGATTCAAAACATTCTGCATTTTTAACAATAAAAGTGAGAAAATAGCATGTGCGGCATATGCGGATATATTAGCATAGATGGCATAAAGGCAGATTCATCTATTCTACAGAACATGCTTAATAAGATAATACATCGGGGACCTGATAGTGAAGGAAGCATTGTAGAAGAGAATGTTGCTATTGGGATGAGGAGATTAAAAGTAATTGACATAGAAGGTGGGAATCAGCCGATATTCAATGAGACTAAAGATGTTGCAATTGTTTACAATGGGGAGATATATAATTTTTTAGTAATAAAAGAAGAATTAATAAAAAAAGGACATTTATTCAATACTAATTCAGATACTGAAGTTATTGTACATTTATATGAAGAAGAAGGATTTGATTTTTTTAATAAACTCAATGGGATGTTTTCCTTCTGCATCTGGGATAAACGAAAAGATTTATTTGTATTTGCTAGGGATAGGTTTGGCAAAAAGCCTTTACATTATTCTTTCAATAATGGAACGTTTGTTTTTGGCTCAGAGATCAAATCCATACTGGAGCATCCGCGTGTTGAGAAGAGAATTAATACCCTGAGCTTGCAGAAGTATTTTTTTTATGGGTATGTGCCAGCTCCGGACACTATTTTTTCTGGCATTCTAAAACTTATGCCAGGCGAATATCTAATTTTAAATATAGATGGTACGATTAATAAAAATTATTACTGGGTGCCGAAATTCAACGACTCTGATGCAGATTTTGAGCATCTGGTTAAAAAGACAGAGTTATTGCTTTGCGAATCCATTAAAAGACGTTTAATTTCTGATGTGCCCCTTGGCGTATTTCTGAGCGGAGGTGTGGATTCAAGTCTGATTGTTGCTCTGATGAGCAAATATGTTGACCCGAAGAACATAAAAACATACAGTATCGGATTTGAAGAGAAAGCATTCGATGAATCAACATATTCAACAAGAGTGGCAGAGCTATACCATACCGATCATCATCTAAAGATATTCCCCGTGAACGAATGTCTTGATGCCATAGACGAGATTATAGATTTTTTAGATGAACCGGTGGCAGACCCTTCAATAATCCCTACATATCTCCTGTCAAAATTTGCCAAAAAAGACATCACAGTAGCCCTTGGCGGGGATGGAGGGGATGAACTTTTTGGAGGTTATCCGAAATATTATGTGCATAAATACATTAGCTATTATGAAATGTTACCGCTCTTTATCAGAAAAATTGTCCGAATAATCGTTGAATCGATTCCCACTTCTCCTGACAACAGGATCTTTAATTACAAGATAAAACGCATGTTTCTTGGGTTGAAATATCCGCCTGTAATAAGGAATCAGGCATGGGTTGCCCCTTTTGAGTTAGACGAATTGAAAAACCTTCTTCTGTATAATGATTTGAACTACTCAGAGCTGTTCACGAATATTAACCTGCATCAGGATATGTTTATATCAAATAATAGCGACATTGTAAGCAACATGCTATATCTCGATACTCGACTGATGCTACAGGATATGTTCCTTGTCAAGGTCGACAGGGCAAGTATGGCGACATCCCTTGAGGTCCGATCTCCTTTCTTAGATAAAGAACTGGGTGAATTTGTTTTCACTATTCCTTCTAAATATAAGGTAAAGGGTTTTGAGACTAAATACATATTAAAAAAAATTGCAGAGAAGTATTTGCCGCCCGAAATCGTTTATCGAGGTAAAAGAGGCTTCGGGCTGCCGATTGCGCACTGGTTAAGAAAAGATTTGAAGGAAGTTTTACAGCATTATTTAGGTAAAGAATTCATTGAGCGCCAGGGTATTTTCAATTTTAATTATATAAACAATATTGTAAACGATCATCTAGAGGGAAAAAGAGATGCCTCTACCCAGCTCTGGGCATTATTGATATTCCAGCTCTGGTACAAGAAATGTTTTACATATCAGGGAGTGCCGCATGGATAGATTAGTGTCGATTATTATACCTACTTATAATAGAAAGAACGAGGTGCTGGATTGCCTTGCGTCATTATATAAACTAAATTATAATAATTTTGAAGTAATTGTTATTGATAATGGATCAAACGATTCTACTTCTGAAGCGATAAAAAAATATTTCCCTTCTGTCAATTTAATCGAACTGAAAGAGAATTTAGGTGCAGTTGGTGCTAGAAGCCTGGGAAT
>JAHIOG010000628.1 GCA_018895675.1 bacterium | reverse complement strand
TTTATATTCACTTGACAAACTGAGTGTAGATTGTAAACTCGATCAAAAAATACAATTAATCAATCAAGTGAATGACGCCGCAAAAAAATACAATTCAAAAATCACCAAAGTGACCGTCACAATTTCCGACGAAATGAAACAGATCATGTATATGGATTCCGGGGGTAAATATTTTACGGATGTCCAGCCTATGGTCATGATACGGACACGCACTATAGCAGAAGACGGTGATAAACGGCAAGGCGGGCATTCAGCCAGAGGCGGCAGGGACGGACTGAATTTTTACCGGGAACCGGACAATCGACCGGAAGACATCGGCATTGAAGCCGCCCAAATTGCAGTAACAAACCTGGATGCCGTTCCCGCGCCTGCCGGTCCGCAAGTCGTAGTATTGGGACCTTCAGAAAGCGGAGTTTTACTGCATGAAGCTGTGGGACACGGACTCGAAGCTGACTTCAACCGTAAAGGTTTATCAAATTATGCAAATCAAGTCGGTGAAAAAGTCGCATCGGAACATTGTACGATCATCGATTCAGGTATTATTCCGAATTTAAGGGGTTCCATCAATATCGATGATGAAGGAAATCTTCCGACTGAATCCGTTCTCATTGAAAATGGAATACTGCGAGGCTATATGCATGACAGTATTTCGGCAAAAGTCATGAAGGCTAAACCTACCGGAAATGGTCGCCGTCAATCTTACAATTTTCCGCCAATTCCAAGAATGACCAATACCTACATGAGAGGCGGTAGCTACGATCCTGAAGAAATTATTAAATCTGTCAAATATGGCGTTTACGCGAAACGATTCGGGGGCGGACAGGTGGATATTACCAAAGGTGATTTTACATTCGGCGTTTATGAAGCCTATCTGATCGAAGATGGAAAATTAAAGGCGCCGCTCAAAGATGTCACTCTGATTGGCAACGGACCGGAAGTTATGCGTAACGTAACGATGGTCGGGAATGATCCCACCTTTTCCAAAGGCGGATGGTTATGTGGCAAGAACGGACAAAGGGTACAGGTGACACTCGGTATTCCTACAGTAAAAGTAAGTGAAATTACAGTTGGTGGAACAAAAGCTTAGAGGTAAATAATGAACGATTTAAAAGTAATTTCTGAATATATCATAAAAGAAACTCTTAAAACCGGCGTTGACCAGGTTGATGTCCTGATCGTCAACAATACTGATACAAAAATATCGGTCCGGCTGGGACAAATTGAAGAATTGAAACAGGCAAATCCCAAGTCACTCGGCATTCGTGTTTTTAAGAATAAACGCAAAGCGCTGACCTATACCAGCGACTTCAGGAAAGAATCGCTCCAAAAACTTGTCAAACGGACAGTTGAAATTGTAAAAGTAACTTCTTCAGACGAGTATAACGGCTTGCCTGAGCGCAAGCTGCTGGGAATTGCCAACGTTGATTTACCGCAATTCGATGAAAAGATCGAATCAATCAGCACTGAGAAAAAAATTAAAATGATGCAAGAGATGGAAAAAACCGGTATGGCAAAAGATCCGCTAATTACTAATTCCGACGGCGCAGAATGGCGCGATTCGCGTGCTCATGTTGTTTTAGCAAACTCTGAAGGATTTTTTGGCGAACAACACTACACATCCTATTCGATAAGTTTAGCTCTTGTCGCCGAAAAGAACAACGTCAAGCAAACGGATTACTGGTTTTCAAGCAGTCGCTATTTCGACCGATTGGACCCGATTGAAAAAATTGCCGATGTGGCAGCTCAGCGCACCTTGCGTAAAATCGGCGGCATAAAACCCAAAACCCAAAAAGTCCCGGTTGTCTTCGATCCGATTGCAGGCAGAGATTTCCTCAGTATTCTTGCACAGACGTTAATCGGCGACGCTATCTTTTCCAAGAATTCCTTTCTTATTGATAAACTGAACGAAAAAATTGCAGTCGATCAGATGACAATCATCGATGACGGTTTGCTCAAATACGGCTTGGGTTCGCGCCTGTTTGACGATGAAGGTCTGCCCAGCCGTAAGAATATAGTCATCGATAAAGGCGTCCTGAAAACCTATCTCTGCGACTGCTATTCCGCCCGGAAATTAGGTTATCCGACAACAGGTTCTGCATCCAGAGGCGTAAGTTCCAATCCTTCATCGAATACGTCAAACTTCTACATGCAGAACGGCACTATTCCTCCGGAAGAGATCATCGCCTCCGTTAAGAACGGGCTGTATCTGACAAGCGTAGATTGGGTTGGCATCAACTATGTCACCGGCGACTATTCCCGCGGCGCTACGGGTATCTGGATCGAAGACGGGAAACTCACTTATCCGGTCCAGGAATTCACTGTGGCGAGTAATATGCTGGATATTCTTAAAAATATCTCCATGATCGGCAACGATCTGGAATTTCGCAGCAGCAAAGCGGCGCCGACATTTAAGATTGACGAAATGATGATCAGCGGCAGCTAATATTAAAAAATATTTGTATAGGAAATGTGAATTTATTCTGATTTGCTTACAATATTTTTAAAAAAGGAATCAAATATTATTTTATCAAAATCATTTTGTCGATGCAGGTAATCCCGGTATTTGTCGAAACTTTAACAAAATAAATTCCCGTTGGTACCGGCTTTCCATTGTTATTGTATCCATTCCATGTAAAGAAATATCTGCCTGGTTTTGCTGGACTATTGTTACAAAGAATGTTAATATTTTGGCCCAGGAGGTCATATATAACAACTGATAATTGCATCTCTTCCGGAATATTTACGGGAATAGTCGTGATTAGATTGAATGGATTGGGAAAGTTTTTTCCCAATGAGAATGTTTTCGGTATCAACGATTCCCGATAATCTTCTACATTTTCAGGGCAACCGACAGCAACAGTAAAGTTTACTTTTGTAAGCCTCGAAGTCATATTATAAGAATCAGTGTTTCTCAAATCAATGGATTTAAAATTAGCTTCATCAACAAGCAACACGTCAAGTTCTGGCGGGATATCATCAATACCCCCAAACTGTAAATTGACAGCCTGTTCGGGAATGCAAATAACTTCAAAATTCCAGAGCTCGATTTCATCGATGGCAGGACGTATATCCGATGCAAAATTACTATACTCAGTATCCCAATTTGGACGATAAAAAACTATATTTGGAAAATCACCAATTCCGTGAGGTTTGTGGTAATCAAATTGATCTTGCTGTGTTTTAGCATCGCTTGAAATTCCAAACCATGTAGATTTATCAATGAAATCTCCAGAAATAAGGGTGATATTAACCCGCCATCCACTTGGGTAAATATTCTCAACCACAGGTTTGCCCAGGGTTCCACTTTTGTAGTGGACTTTTAGCTTTGTCAGGTTTGTAGAATTAAAGTAATAGTAGCCTTTATAAGGGACAAAGCTGACGGCCTGGTTAAAATTCCCACTATAACTCCAGATAGGTTCTGAAATACTATTAGCGTTCTTAATTACAGACCATGAGATAGATGACAGAAGTGGATTGGTGATAAGGTTCCATCCAGTATGAAGAGGAATCTCAACTTCATAGGAGTTATTCAATGATGCAGTTGGAACAGATGTATTTACGCTAAAAGAGCCTTTGTTAATGAGCCAGAATGCCTTGCCTACACTAAATTTGAATTTTGAACTGCCATCATATTCAACGAGATAATCACTGGCTGCGCCATTATCCCAGTAGACCTGCCAATTTTCATCTTGACTACCTGAAAGTAATGCATCTGCCAAAAGATTACTAGCCCCGGGCAAACCAACAATTCTGTAATCAGTAGATCTATAATCAGAAGCATTGGTACGATTTGGAAAACTAATACTGGTATTTAATTTGTATGTTGAAGGGTAACTGATTAGAGTTGTAAACGTTTGATCATTACCATTTATTGTTCCTTTACTATTGGTCGCTACAACTCTGTAATGGTATTCTGTATTTTCAGAAAGTCCAAAAAGATCTGCACTTACTGC
>JAHIOG010000627.1 GCA_018895675.1 bacterium | reverse complement strand
TAAAAAGTTGTGTTGTTTTTCAAAGTCGAGAATTAATTGCATATTATATTTAAAAATTTGAGGTAATTTTCCTTCAATTCCAACGACTTTTACATAATGTTACAAATATCACGCCATTTTCAATAAAATAATCCGTTCAATATTAAACCAAAATAATGTTAGATAGCCTGGACAAGTTTGAACGAAAAAGTAAGTAATGATCAAGAGGAGTAACAGGATAAGCGCTCTGCTCATAAAAGCGATACTGGATACTGGTTGCTGGTTACTGGATACTGGTTACTGGTTACTGGATGACTGAAGGTCTAAATTGGTTTTGGAGGAGCTTGTTTCTTAGCCAGGAAAAATAAGAAATAAACTTTTGATGGTTTCATAAAAAGTGATTATGTGTGTCCGGCAGCTGCCGGATGAGCGAAGCGAAGAAGAATCTCCGACAAGAATCCCGTAGAGATTCTTTCCCACCAGGGACCCCGACGAGTCGGGGCACTCGTACCTCGTTCATCTCAAAGACCTCTATGAGGGAATGACAGTTTTGATACTTTTTTTAAGAAACCCTCAACTTTCAAATAGCAAAAATGCCGATTTCCTTTGAAACAATTTGCTAAATATCTACCTTTAGCACGCTTTAATTTAAAAAAGGGGTTTTCATGGCGTTTATATGGTTCAGTTTCCTGTCCTCGATTTTCCTGCTGATCCTCATCGGAAGAAAGAGTATCTGGCTGGGATTGATCGTCGCCTCTTTTACTCTTGGTATTTTAAGCCTGTCATTTCAGGATGTGGCAAAGATTTTTTTCAACACCTTCACCAATCCGCCAATCCTTATTCTGGCGCTTTCGGTTGGAGTTATACCGCTAATCGGTGGGGTATTAATTCGATCGGAACTCATTAAAAATCTAATACAATCCCTGAACATGCGCAGTAAAACCTTCCTTGCTCTTGCACCGGCATTTATGGGTATGCTCAATATGCCCGGCGGTGCGCTGCTGTCTGCTCCGGTCATCGCCGGTGTCGGAAAGGGCGCATCCAAAGCAGACTATGTTGCTATCAATGTCTGGTTCCGGCATATTCTGGTGATGGTCTATCCTCTTGCCGGTCTGCTGGCAACCACCAAGATGGCGCAACTAAATCTCTATACGGAAGTGCTATATTTACTGCCGGGTTTTCTGCTGCTGTTGTTTCTCGGATATTTTTATTTGCTGAGACCGATTGAGGACACAACCAGCCTGGCGGGGAAACATAACTGGAAAAATATCCTGACGCCAATATGTATAATTTTAACAGCGCCGGTTATTCATTTAGTTTCCGTTACACTATTAAAAAGTGTTATGGGAGAAATTCCCCTGATGATCGGTGTTCTGGCAGCTCTCGGTATGAGTTTTTATTTCGGCAAATTACCCCTGAAAGATATCGCGCCCTTAACAGTAAAAGCGAAACCCTGGCGATTCTTCCTGCTGATCATGGCAATGTTCATTTTTCTGAATGTCTTTAAGGCTTCTAATGCGTCTGAGGCTATATCGGCAATTGCATTTTCCAAAACATTTCTGATTGTGGGAATTGGAGTCTTTCTCGGTTTCGTCACCGGTCGTGTTCAGGTGCCCGTATCTATAATCCTGCCGATATTTTATGCGCGTTTCGGCGCAGACGGTATGACGCCAATGGTATTTGCGGTAATGTATTTTGCGGTTTTTATCGGCTATATCGTCAGCCCGGTTCATCCCTGTGTATCGGTCACTATTGAATATTTTCGGAGCAATCTTAAAGAATTTTACCAAAAAGTGTTAATGCCGGGACTGGTTGCGATCATTTGTGTGACGCTGTTTTCAATTATTTTCGTCGGTTGAAATTTTTATAAGATACGATTTGATTTAAAGAGTCGTTTTACACGGCATTTTTTATGATTTAAAAAAGTGTTCAATGAAGCCTTATATTTTTGTTGAACTTTGTCCCGCTATATGGTGATCAGAATATCTTTCGCAAAGGTTATCTCAGCTTTTCCTCAATCTATCTTTGCGAAAGTTCCCTCCATAAAGTATGAATATTTAT
>JAHIOG010000626.1 GCA_018895675.1 bacterium | reverse complement strand
TATTAATGAAACCTCTTTTCAACCTGCGCTAGTGAATAATATTTCTAAAAATAGCTGGATTGAAGTTACCGTTTATTTTTATTATTAGATAGTATTACCGTGAAAACTTGGAAAATTTACAATATATAAAAAATGTGTATTTTAAAATATGATAGACCGGTTTACAATGATTTACCATCTCCGATATTTCCCGAATTATATGATCCAAACAATGTTTCAACATAAGTCACTGTAGAATGTATGAATAAGACCCGGAAGGTAATAGACAATGCACGTTTTATTCCTGTGGACCTCAACGGTCGGCGGATTTCAGGGTGAGGATATCTTATTTATTTTAGAGAATAAATACTATTCAGGGGGATAATATGAAAAGTTTAAGGATCATATCATTATTGCTGTTCTATTTAACATCAAAATATGCAGTTTCACAAATCCCAACTACCGATGTTTACGATGCTTTCGATGAATTAGATCGTAAGTTAACACTACATTTTTCCAACGCTCTTGATGGAGTTCCAATCAAATCCGGAAATGTTCATATTGAGAATATCGGAGAATTCGTAACAAATAAAAAAGGTGCTGTTCAGTTTTCAATTCCAGAGTCAGACGGTTTGTACGGGGTTGTTTTTAAAAAACAGGGTTTTATTACCTCAAAGTTTACGATTGATATTCAAGCCGGAACCCTTTTCTTTAACCGTTTTTCGGTATCTCCGAAGTTACCCCTTGGATATATAAGGATTGTATTGGATTGGGATAAAGTACCGAGAGATCTGGATGCCCATTTTGTGAAGAAAAACAGGTATCACATTTTCTATCATAATATGCGGGTTTCCGATGACAAGAAGGTGAAACTTGATCGAGATGACAGCGATGGTTTTGGTCCAGAAACGATAACTGTAAGTCATATTGATGAAAACAGTGAATACCGGTATTTTGTGCATGATTATAGTAATCGAACAAATAAAAACAGTTCCGGTCTCTCAAAATCAAAAGCCACTGTTAAAGTATTTGGAAATAACGAACTTGTGCATACTTTGACAATTCCTTCCAACAAGATTGGTAATTATTGGTCTGTAATAAAATTTGTCAATAGTGACATGATCATTGAAAACAAAATGATGAATTTTGAACCAAGATAACATGAGTGAATGAATCACTTAAACAAAAGGAGAATGTGATGAAGAAGTTAGTAGTTTTGTTCGTGCTGTTGGGCGTTGTGTTGATGATGGTGAATTGTGGAGGCGGGAAACCACCGGCAAAGATGGATGATATTCCAAAATGGTATCTAAATCCGCCACAGACAGAGGATGCTATTTATGAAGCAGGGGACGCCGCCAAACAGAGCATGGCGCTTGCGAAAGAAGCTGCCGATGCCCGCGCCCGGGACGCAATTGCACGTACATTAGAGGTGAAAGTATCCAACATGTTGAAAAATTTTATGCAGGAAAGCGGTATTGGAGAAGATGCGGAAGCGTTGGAATTTACTTCTTCAGTGAGTAAACAGATTGTTAATTCAGTTCTCCAAGGAGCTCGCGTCGTAAAACGAGAAATGAAGACAGAAGGCAGTAGTTACCATGCTTATTCGTTGGTTGAATACAATCTGAATAGTTTAATTCAGGAAACCCAAAAAGCAGCCCGGCAGAAAAAGTCTCTGTACAATGAAGCCAAGGCTAAAATGAGTTTTGATGAACTTGATAAAGAGATTTCAAAGATGGGCGCCGGTTCAGAATAAAAATTTCGATGGGGTCTGTCTATGGTAAAAGAAAGACCCTATTTAATCTTCGCTGATATTAGTTATTAAACCTAACAGAGATATGAGAATGAATAGATACATTTTTGGATCATTACTCTTTTTATTAATGCTTTCTTCGCTTAATGCACAGGATGATGTTGAAGAAATGATGAAGAAAATTCAAAGAGTTGCTCAAGATTATATTGATAATACTGAGAAGGCAGTTCAAGACTTTATCGACAAGAACGATGCCGAATTTGCCAAGTTTTTAGAAGAAGACTGGCAAATGTTTCAGGCATTTAAAGGTGAAGTTTGTGATGAAAAACCTAAACCCAAAATAATACCAGTTGCTGAAGCCCAAAAAGATATTGTATTTACAGGTAAACTGGTAGAAAAAATTCCTATCCCGAAATATTCAGCACAAGAAAAAGTTGAACCGATTATTAAATCTTCTTTTAGACCAAGTGTTCAAACGGAAAAGATCACAGTAGATTTTTTCAATGTAAGGCTAGAATGGGAATTTGATGTAAAAATGCAAACTCTTGGTTTGTCAAATATTAATAATGAATCGATAAGCAAATGTTGGGAAATGTTAAGTTCGTCCGATTATAAAGCTCTTGTAGATCAAACTTTATCATATAAAAACAGCATGAATCTTAATGACTGGGGATACATCCTATTGTTACATGAAATTGGTAAAGAAATATATAATAAATCGAATAATGAAAGCAACCTATTCAAATGGTTCTTAATGTCAAAGGTG
>JAHIOG010000625.1 GCA_018895675.1 bacterium | reverse complement strand
GAAAAAATAAAGGCTTGAATGGGGTGGTTTTCAGTATACTTGACGGTAATATGGAAAAAGCAGATGAGGCAGCATGGAAGTTAATAGAACCTGAGGCTGATAAGGTGATAACGAGAGATGATGCGTAGTTTTCTATCGATGGACAGTAACTAACCCCGCACTGGAAAGTGCAGGGCATCAGCGTGGGTGCATGAGGTTTCCACTGCGTATTGCTACTATGTGTATATCAACTAAAGGGGGCATGAAATTAGCGTCTTCCTATAAAGTATAGGATATAATATTACAAATGCCGAAAATCAACAAGTTTTTTGGCTTTTGAGTTCATACGTCAGTTTACAACGATGTACTCCTTGGTATGCTCGAAAGTGAGAATGCAGGGCGGTTTGATAAGTTTTTTATAGCATTATGGTTTAGTGATATATAATTGATAAAATTGAATGCTCACGACGAATGCAAGACTGCGTTTAATGTAAGTTTTACACAGTATTAATTTTGGTAATTTTAAATTAAGTAAAGATAGAGAGAAAAAAAGAGATATATTAGCAACAGGATATAAATGAAATGGAAATACAAAATTCTAAACTATCATTTATAGCAATTTTAGCATTGATAGTTATAGTTTCTGGATGTATTGGGGAACAAGATGTTACGCCAGCATTCAAAGCTTTACCTGAAGTCCAGCAACTCATGAAAGACCATCCTAATGCTAAAATAACTGTGACATATTGGTCAAAAGAGGAAGTGACACGATTGGTCCAAGAAATTAGTCAGCAATGTGATAAATCTATAGAACCTGTAGCTATGTATAAAGTGATGGTAAGCGAGGAAGATTTAAAAATTGTTTCATGGATTAATGCTGAAAATAAGGTTACAATTTGTTCAACAACTGAAGATAGACAGACATATATTCCAACAGTGATAGCAACTCCAATCCGAACAGTTGCTACACCGCAACAGACTCCACCATCGCCGACTATACTATCTATTCCTTCGTCATATTCAATTAAGGTAGGCATTGTGCAATTCGGGAATATGCACAACGGCATTGACCCTATGCCTGCTATAAACAAATGGAAGTCTTGGATAGAGGCTAACAGCAAATTTAATATCACAATAATCTATAATAAATATCCTCAGCTCGACTCAAATGAGATTCCACAAAAAGGATATTGGGATGATGGTACACCAAATTATTTTGTTTATCCAAAAGATTTGAGCGATGTGCACAAGGCTTTGATTCCAAAAGATACAATCGTTAATTTTGTTTTGTGGAATAATGAAGGTAAATCCCCTTCAATGGGAGGTGCAGAGTTTGGATATAACCAGTACGATCAGTTTCAACCTTTTCTCAGCATCCCAATAGGTTTATGGTGGGATGACGGCCCTAATCAACAGTGGACATATCCACTCACATCAGGTATGGTACATGAGTTTGAAAATGCAATATTTGGAATAGTTAACACATGGCTAAAAATTCCTGATATGGCTACTCCTGAAGGTTGTGGTGGCTACGGATATAATTCTTCCAATGACCCTGAATGGATTAAGTGTCGAACGTATGTTCTCTCAACAATAACCGACAAAATGTACCAGGCAATATTAGCTCATCAAGCAGTATTACCGAAGGTGTGAATTATGTTTTAAGTATGTGGCCATAGCATTTTGATTTCAAATTTGTGTTTTATATATACTTTGATAAAATATTAATCATTTAATGTTCAACTTAATCGTTATACCCCGCAGCTCTGCTGCGGTTGGGACAAGCCATGGTGCGATAATATTTATACTCTGAAAATAGTAATTCTATTAGTCAAAAGGTGTGAGATGATTAATTATGTCTGATGGTGGATTTGATGTAGATAAACATTTGAAAAAAAGGCGAGGAAGTATAAAATTACGTCCCCCGGTTTTCAATAATAGAACAGGCAACCTTGTGAGCTATCCAGACATCTCTGTGGGTGGTGGAATATCGAATTTTAATAAAACTTCGTCCAAACAAGATAAAATATCTAGGGATTTAATATCCAGAGCAATAAAGAATAATTCATTAACCAAAGACAATATTTCCGATAAACCTACATTGGATCAGGATAAATTATCAAGTAGAAGTTTTACTAAACCACCATCTTTTAAGAAAAATTTTTCTTTTTCAGAAAGAGTGAAGATGGGATGGACAAAGGGGCAAATAATGAAGTACTATTCAATGTCTGAAAAAGAATATGAAAAGGTAATTATTAATCTCAAAAACATCAAAAAATCGCAATAACTCTTTGCTTTATCTTTTTAATTGATTATAAGTGATAACATGAAGAAATATGTAGTATATATTCTAAGATGTGAAAATGGAACTTTTTACACAGGTTTCACGAGGAATGTTGAAATGCGATTGCACCATCATAACAATGGTACAGGTGCAAAGTACACCGCAAGACATAACCCTTGTACACTTGTCTATCAGGAAGAATTTGATGACAGGGAAATCGCATTGCATAGAGAGTTGCAGATAAAGAAAAAAAATCGCATGAGCAAAAAGTTCAACTCATCATGAAGTTTGTAGCTGATAAACTGAAAGCAGTTGAAGATGAAATCTTATGGTACGTTGCTTAAAGTAAACGCAATAATCGACGAATGCAAGGGTAATACATCCCACAAGAATATTACACATGCGCCCTTGGAGTAATATTCACCGACGACAACGACATTAAAGCGACAGAAAAAAGGGTTAAGTTGTTATTAGGGACAATATTCAGTGAGTTTCAATATAAAAAAATGCGTCTGTGCATCTTGGTATATTTTTAATACATTCTAACTATTTTAAAAAATGACAACCCCCACATAGTAAGTAAGTAGTTCTGGATTCCTATAACTTTTAAGGAGCATGAGAACGAGCTAGGATGCCGTCACAAACCACGGACTTCCTCTAACCCGCATTCCTCACAAAATGACGAATTATGTTTCGAATCCCATTTAAGAAATCCTCCGCATTCTTTACATTTTCCGCATCTTGTTCCATGTCTACTAGTAGCGTTATGTTTTTGTGATGAACTCCAAGGACTTATAGAAATTAAACCTCCTTCAGGATCCCTCCTAAAACTTGTTGGAATCAAAGGACCTTTGGTTAACAAAAAAGTTTTATCTGTATTTTTCACCTTAATTCCAGAACCACAATTTCTCATTACTTGCACGATTTTTATCTTTACTAAATCTCCTATATCGACATTTGGTACAAAAATAATAAAATTTTTTATTTTTGCAATCCCATCACCTTTCTCACTTCTATCAATTATTTTTACCTTATGGATATTTCCTATAGAGACTGGTATGGATTTTTCAACTTTTTTATAATTTTCAGGCAATATTCTTTTCATCTAACCACCTTTTATTATTTTAATACCTTGATAGTAGCTGATATTCTTTTGTACTATAAT
The DNA here is from genome assembly GCA_018895675.1 of bacterium. GTDB lineage: Bacteria > Fidelibacterota > UBA2242 > UBA2242 > UBA2242 > UBA9312. The sequence goes on along the minus strand of JAHIOG010000625.1, from coordinate 541 downwards.
AAAATTAAGTAAAGCGAAGTGAAAGTAATATATGCGCCTGAGTTTCAGCATTTCGTGAGTATTTCGGGTTTTCAATCTTTTTTGAGAGCATGAAAGACGCCTAATGTTTGCAGTCACTGGATGCTCGAGGGTTTTGCACTACCGCTGGATGTCAGGAATCTTCTATCGATTCCAGCGCCGAAATATAATTATAATTTAAGATAGTGTCGCCTTCTGAGTTTTTTCAAAAGATATTTTGCTTTGCTTTTTGGGTTTATTATGATCGCTTTTTTATAACATTCAATAGCCTCATCATATTTGCCGTTATCTTTGAGATATTTAGCATTTCTGATCAAATCCATTTCATCATCTAGCTTATAATATCCCGGATCTTTTTTATAAATTAAAGATTTCATTACAGTAGAATATGAATTTTCATAGCTAACATCTTTTTCCGATTTAATGTGACTCAAGGTTGGTTTAAACAGGTTTTTAGTAGGTAACTCAAGTGGAGCATATGTAATATTATCCACTAGTTCTTCCAGAATCTTTATAGCTGCAT
>JAHIOG010000624.1 GCA_018895675.1 bacterium | reverse complement strand
TCGTTTGCGAGATTTGATGAATTAACCGGACCCTACGCTACGTTTCTGGATATTCAGCGGGATCACTTGCCGAAACCGGCCGAAGTGGATACAAGGACATCCCAACAGTATTCTGAGGCGCTTCGTCATAATCAGACGCATGAATACTACAATTGCCACTTTCGTCAACTATTGCATGTTGGATATAAGGTAGCGGCTGAAATGGGTTCCGAATTTTGCAATGCATTGGTCAAATATAGAGACGGAATTGCGGCGAATGTGACGGATAATCTATTTGACAGACATATTTCCGCACTGTTTCTATAAGAATAATAAGCGAATTTTACATATTGGAGAAAATACTTATGGATTTAGAAAAATGATATAATTTTAACGGAAAATGCGCGGTTGTAACCGGCGGCACTGGGGGTCTTGGTTTAGATTTTACCCGTACGTTACTGGAATGCGGTGCCAATGTCGCCGTGCTGGATTTGAACGCGGATAAAATTGTCGGATTTGAAAAATATACCGAGCAGTTACTGGCAATAAAGACCGATGTTCTGGATAAAACCTCAATTCAGAATGCGGCGGATGTCATTCTCTCGAAGTATCAAAAAGTCGATTTTCTGATAAACGGCGCCGGGGGTAATAGTCCTAAAACCAGTACAAATTCAGAGACATCCTTTTTTGATCTTCCGGTGGATGCTTTAAAATTCGTTGGAGATCTGAATCTTCTGGGTACAATGTTGCCAAGCCAGGTATTTGGAAAGATCATGGCAGACCAGCAGGAGGGTAACATTGTGAATGTATCCTCAATGAATGCCTTCCGGCCGCTGACCCGTATTCCAGCGTACTCCGCCGCAAAAGCAGCGGTTAGCAATTTTACCCAGTGGCTGGCGGTTCACATGGCCCAGGAATATTCACCGAATATCCGGGTCAATGCCATTGCACCGTGATTTTTTCTGACAAAACAAAATCAATTTTTATTGACTGACGAAAAGACCGGTGAACTGACGGACAGGGGTCAGAAAATCATCGATCATACACCCATGGGACGATTTGGGGATCCCGCGGATTTGGCCGGAGCCGTCTGCTGGCTGCTGTCCGATGATTCAAAATTTGTAACCGGGATAGTCCTGCCGATTGATGGTGGATTCTCGGCGTATAGTGGTGTGTAATTATTAAGGAGAAATGACGTGAGTAAATACGATATTGGTTTGATTGGTCTGGCGGTAATGGGCGAAAACCTGGTCCTGAATATGGAACGTAACGGATTTTCGGTAGCCGTTTTCAACCGTACTACCAGCAAGGTAGACACTTTTTTATCTGGCCGTGCAAAAGGGAAAAATATATTGGGTTGTTACAGTATTGAGGAATTAGTTACTATCCTGAAATGTCCCCGCAAGATCATGTTACTTGTAAAAGCCGGTAAGCCCGTAGATGATTTTATTGAACTGTTGATTCCGCACCTGGAAACGGGAGATATTATCATCGACGGCGGCAACAGCCATTTCCCCGATACGATCCGGCGAACTGAATATGTGGAAAGCAAGGGACTACTTTATATCGGAACCGGTGTTTCCGGAGGGGAAGAAGGAGCGTTGAATGGACCCTCCATTATGCCGGGAGGTTCAAGAGAGGCTTGGTCCAGTGTCAAACCCATTTTTCAGAAAATTGCCGCGAAAGTTGAAGACGGCTCACCCTGCTGCGAATGGGTGGGCGAAAACGGCGCCGGGCATTTTGTGAAAATGGTGCACAACGGCATTGAATACTGCGATATGCAGATGATCAGTGAAGCCTACTGGATCATGAAGAATGTCCTGGGAATGACGCCGGCCGAAATGCAACCGGTGTTTCAGGAATGGAACAAAGGCGAACTGGACAGCTATCTGATTGAAATAACAGCGGAAATAATGGGCAAGAAAGATGACGAAACCGGCCGAGCCATGCTCGACGTGATTCTTGATACAGCCGGACAAAAAGGCACGGGTCGTTGGACGAGCCAGGAAGCCTTGAACCTGGGAGTTGTCGCGCCGACTGTCGTTGAAGCAGTATTCGCCCGGGCGATGAGCGCCATCAAGGAAGAACGTATTGAAGCCGCGAAAGTATTAAATGGTCCGTCTGTTAAATTCGATGGCGATAAAACCGAATTTATCGAAATGATCCGGCGGGCGCTCTACGCGTCAAAAATCTGTTCCTACGCTCAGGGATTTCAATTAATGCGGGCGGCTGCGGAAGAGTATCAATGGGAATTGAATTATGGTGAAATCGCGCTGATGTGGCGGGGCGGATGTATTATCCGCGCCCATTTCCTGGGAAATATCAAAGAGGCTTTTGATAAAAAGCCACAATTGCCAAACCTTTTGCTGGACGACTATTTTAAAAATGTCATTGAAAAAAATCAGACTGCCTGGCGAAAGGTCGTTGCCATTGCGATTGAGATGGGTATTCCGGTACCGGCCTTCAGCAGCGCCCTGGCTTATTATGACAGCTATCGAAGTGACCGACTTCCGGCCAATTTGTTGCAGGCTCAGCGGGATTATTTTGGGGCCCATACCTATGAACGCACGGATAGACCCCGCGGTGAGTTTTTCCATACAAAATGGATGGATAATTAATAAATAAAATGGTAATAGGTAAAGGTTATACTGAAAGAACACTATCAGAGATAGAGGTGTTCAAATTCTGTAGTGAAGCTTTTGAAACAAAACGAGTTGACGGTAAACGTATTTTATTTATCATACCGGATCATACTAGAACAGCCCCGATTGATATGATTTTTAAAATAATTTATGATCTGCTTTCAGATCGCGTTAAAGCGCTAGACTTCTTAGTTGCCTTAGGGACTCATCCACCGATGAGTTATGAAGCAATTAACAAAAAAATTAAAATTACAAAAGAGGAACGAAATACAAAATATTCTAAAGCACATTTTTTTAATCACCATTGGAAAAATCGCAAGCAATTACGTCTCATAGGGACTATAACTGAAAAAGAAGTTGAAGAAATTTCCAATGGACTGATGCACCAGAAGGTGAATATTGTCATTAATAAAATGATTTTCAATTATGATTTACTTGTCATAATTGGTCCGACATTTCCACATGAAGTGTTGGGTTTTTCCGGTGGAAATAAATACCTATTTCCCGGAATTGACGGTCAGGAAATAATTGACACATTTCACTGGCTAGGTGCTTTAATAACGACCCCGAAAATTATCGGTAAAAAATATACTCTAGTAAAGAAAGTTTTAGATAAAGCAACCTCCTTTCTCAATATAGAGCGGATGTGTTTGAGTTTAGTAGTTAAAGGGAATAAACTTGCAGGGTTATATATTGGGACCCCGGAAGAAGCATGGGAAAAAGCTGCAAATTTATCAGATAAACTTCATATAATTTACAAAGAACGTCCTTTTAGGCAAGTTCTATCATGTGCTCCGGTAATGTATGATGATCTCTGGACAGGTGGAAAATGTATGTACAAACTCGAGCCAAATGTTGAAGACGGGGGTGAACTTATCATATATGCACCCCACATTAAAGAAATATCTGTGACTCATGGTGAAATTATAAGGAAAATTGGTTATCACGTCAGGGATTATTTTACTATGCAAATGAAAGAGTTTAGAAATATCCCAAAAGGGATAATGGCACATTCTACAAATGTAAAAGGTATAGGAACATTTAAAAACGGAATAGAGAAACCACGAATAAAGGTGATTTTATCTACACAGATTCAAGAAAATATATGTAAAGAGATTAATATGGAATATTGTGATCCGAATAGTATAAATATAGAAGATTGGAAAGATAGAGAAGATGAAGGAATACTGTATGTTCCTAAAGCTGGTGAAATATTATATAGATTAAAAAATGATCCATTCTAAAATATTGGAGGTTATATGGCAGAAAATAAAAATGTTGTTATTGTATAATCGGGAGGACCTTCACCAGTCATAAATAATTCACTAAGAGGGATCATTGAAACTTGTAGAATGTTTCCTGATAAGTTTAATAAGATTTATGGCGGCTGGCATGGAATTGAAGGGATATTAAAAGAAGAATTAATTGACGTATCCGCACAGCGAGAAGAGGAAATTTCGATTTTGCGTACGACCCCTGCCGCATGGATCAGCAGGTCCGCCGATACTGGCTGCGATTGAGGGACGCCAACTGGTCAATACATTATGTGTGGTAATACGCTATTTTGGCGGTACAAAATTAGGGATCGGTGGGTTGATCCGAGCTTACGGAGGAACAGCGGCAGAGGTTCTGGA
>JAHIOG010000623.1 GCA_018895675.1 bacterium | reverse complement strand
GGTTGTCATACATTCCGGCATTGCTTTGTGTCAAAGACATCCCTTTGGGGCCACTCATTTGCTTGAAAATGGCGTAAACATTCGCGTCGTTCAGGAATTAATGGGTCATTCAAATGTAAAAACTACCGAAATTTATCTCAAGGAGATCCCGTTGGGATACCCATGTTATGGAAAAGAATTTAGATGCCGTCCTGAGCCCTTTGGATGCTCTCGAGAGAGAAAATTAGAAATCTTCAATCTGAATCCGGCTGGTATTCCAATGGCTTCGCACCGTCAGTCCCATCCCGCAGCTGCCGGAAAATATGACGGCACTATGTTTTTACCACCCCCGGTTAGAAGATTATGTGCCTGGTATATAATAAATTATTTTTACCCGGAATGCAACAATTTTAATAGAGCGAGAGATTGCCCGGAAACCGCAGAAACCAATTTGGCTTCGCGAAAATTGGTTTTACTTAGATTTTTTTATTCCGATGATTTATTTCGTAATTGATCTTTCCCAGTTGCAGGATTTTCACTTTTCGCTTTTGTAAAAAATATTGCAATAATTAAACCCGCCAGAACCAGCGCCATAGACGTAAACTGGGCGCTGCTTAGTCCAAGGCTGACTATCAGGTTGACTCTGATAAATTCTATGAAGAAGCGTTCCATACCGGCGAAAATCAGATATAGGGCGAATGTCATACCGACCCGTTTCATTCTTGGTCTTATCAATTTTACCAGCACGAAAAATAGTGAAACATTTATCAGCATTTCATATAATTGCGTCGGATGCACCGGATAATTTGCCGGCGGCGACGCATACGGGAAGGTCACAGCCCAGGGCAAATCGCAGGCTACTCCGTGACAGCACCCGGCAAAAAAACAACCGATCCTGCCAATGCCCTGCCCGATCAATAAAACAGGTCCGATAATATCAGCCCATTCGCCAAGCGGTTTCTTAGATAAAACAATCAGCAGTACGACCGCCGTAGCGCCGCCAATAAGACCTCCATGAAAGACGAGCCCGGCGCCGGAAAAAATCATTCCGACTGGATCCTGAAGAACATCCCGGAAAAACTCAATCAGGTAAAATATCTTTGCGCCGAGAATACCGCCAATCGCGCCCCAGAAAATAATACTGCTGGCAAAATCCGGGTTATCGCCCCGTTTTACAGCCTCGTGTTTCAAAATAAAATAGCACACCAGAAAGGCGGTTGCCATCATAAATCCATAGGTGTAAACCGTAAGTGGTCCGATATGTAACAGTTCCGGATGCATAGTGCCTCGTTTATTTATTTATATGAAAGTAGTCCACGAATTACCTCGAAGAGATGCCTTCGGCACACGAATTTCACAAATATAAAATTGATAGGAATGTACTTTCATTATTATTTGTGATGCTAAATCATGGATGTTATTTAAGTTCTTTATACTAAATTGTCTCAATGAAGTCTCTCTGAGTCAAAAGAAATATCCTAAAATTAAAGTTTGTATTTAATGTAACCACCCCTTAATCCTCCGGCAGCTGCCGGAAGGGGAAAGAGGGGAGGTCAAAGTATTTACAAAATCAAAGAACATCGTTTCATAGAACAGAACTTCTTAAAATTGCTTTAAAAAGAATTAATGTGCAAAATTGTTTCAATAGAGCGTTTGGGTACATGAAGACGCGAATCGGCATCCTGCCAGTAGCGGATGGTATCACCGGATACTTCCGCAACCGGATCTTCAGCAGGATATCCAAGCGCAATTACAGAGTCAATCGTATAATCTTCGGGAATTTGATACAACGTTCGAAGTGAATCGCGATCAACCGATGCTAACCAGCAGCTTCCGATACCGTTCGACAAAGCCGCTAAAATTAAATTTTCAATGGCAGCCCCGGCGTCATGATGAGACCACTTTTTACCAACTTTTTCATTGATCAATACAATAAGATAGGCAACGGGACGCCGGTTCGGTTTCGGGTCGCCCTTTGGGTGAATATAGGCAGCCCATTTTAACAAAGGAAAAATGGAATCGACCTGGCGTTTATCGGTAACCAAGATATATTCAATCGGTTGAAGATTTGCAGCCGACGGCGCCAATCTGGCAGCATCGACACAATCGATCAATACATCCTCAGGAATGGACTTTTGCTGAAATTGGCGGATCGTGCGCCTCGATTTAATCAGATCAATAAAATTCATAAGATGGGTGGATTAGAAAATCCCGTTACGAATTTCAAAATTTGCTTTACGCAGCTTTGCCGTTAATATTTTTGCGAGATTTCGCATTACGACAAATCCGATATGCTCATTTTCCTCAAGAAAACGGTGGAAATCAAGATAATCCGCGTAGAGAAAATTGGAATCTTCTTCGGCAACAATTGATGCGGACCGGGTTGAACCGTCTAACATCGCAAATTCGCCATAAACGTCATTATCCCTTAACCTCGCAATTTTCTCATATTCACCAGGTGAAGAACTGGATAATATATTTACGCTAACACGTCCTCGTGAAATAATATACAGTTCGTTAGAGGGTTCACCTTCTTTCAGAACAACTTCATTTTTTTTCGCATATTTACAATGGAATATTTTTGCAAGACTCTCAAGCTCCGCATCTGATAATCCATTGCAAAGTTCGCTGCGTCTTAATGCCTCAACGTTACACATAATTGCTCCTCCTTTTTAATTGGAAGCCGGCTTTTCAGCCAGGTACACGGTATTGGCGATTAACATGGAAATAGTCATCGGTCCAACGCCACCCGGCACCGGTGTTATGGCAGATACAATATCCTTTACATCATCAAAATTGACGTCTCCAACCAGGCGGTATCCTCTCTTTGCCGTCGGATCATCTACCCGGTTAACGCCAACATCGATGATAACAGCTCCTTCTCTGACGAAGCGATGATCGACGAATTCGGGGCGACCGATCGCTGCGATTAATATATCTGCCTGACGTGCAATAGATTGCAGGTCTCTCGTTCTTGAATGACATACGGTGACAGTTGCATTGCCTGACGCGCTTTTTTGAGCCAGCAGATTTGCAATCGGTTTACCGACAATATTACTCCTGCCGATTACGACACAATGTTTTCCGCTTGTATCAATATCCGAATATTTCAAGAGCATTAGAATTCCATGCGGAGTACAGGGTAGCGGACCATCGACGCCCAAAATCATTTTTCCCAGATTTAGCGGATGAAGACCGTCGGCGTCCTTGTCCGGATTAATTTTCATAATCACTTCCATTTCATCAAGATGGGACGGCAGCGGAAGTTGAACCAATATTCCATGAAATTTATCGTTCTTATTCAGATCATCAATAAGGTTTAAAACCGTTTCCCGGTCAGTATCCTTCGGCAGGTGAATTGTTTCCGAATATAGTTTCATTTTTTCAAACGCTCTGGCTTTCATTCCGACATACACTTTTGACGCCGGATCGTCACCTACCAAAACAACTGCCAATCCGGGCACGATCCCTTTCTCAGCGAGTCTTTCAATCCGCGGCTTTAAAGAATCACACACCTTTTCGGATATTACTTTGCCATCGATGATTAATGGATTACTATTTGGCATAGCTTACACTTCGATGTTCACGAATGACGACGACTTTTATTTGACCGGGATAATTCAGATCGTTCTGAATCTTTGCGGCGATCTCCTCCGACAGGTTATCGGCTTCAGAATCGTCGACCAGTTCGTTTTCGACAATCACACGAACTTCACGACCCGCCTGAATTGCGTAGGTTTTTGAAACACCGTCAAATGAAATGGCAATTTCTTCAAGTTTTACCAGACGTTGAATATAGCTTTCAAGCGTATCGCCTCTTGCACCGCGGCGCGAACCACTAATCTGATCAGCAGCTGCGACTAAAACCGAAATCGGATGAATAGCTTCTATTTCTTCATGATGAGATCCGATAGCGTTGATTATGATCTCGTTTTCTTTGAACTTTTTTGCAAGGTCAACACCGATCAGAGCGTGAGTTCCGGTGATATTGCGATCGATCGCTTTTCCAATATCGTGTAGCAGACCGGCGCGTTTTGCGATCTCGCCATTCAATCCCAGCTCCGCTGCCATCAAACCCGACAACCAGGCAACTTCGATGGAGTGTTGTAGAACGTTTTGACCGTATGAAGTGCGGTACTTTAAATTACCGAGTATTTTCATTAATTCAGGCTGAAATGGTGAAAGATTAACTTCATTAATAGCCTCTTCCGCCGCACGTAATATGGATTCATCTATTTCTATTGTCGCTTTTTTGATCATCTCTTCAATCCGGGCAGGATGGATACGTCCGTCCAATAACAATTTTTCCAGCGCGACCCTGGCGATTTCGCGGCGAACCGGATCGAAACCCGATAACACAACAACCTCAGGCGTATCGTCAACTACTATTTCAACGCCTGTCAGGGACTCAAAATGACGAATATTGCGACCTTCGCGACCAATGATTCGTCCCTTCATGCTGTCATTGGGTAAATTTACAACCGACACAGTTGTTTCTGCAGTATGATCCGCTGCTGAACGCTGGATAGCTGAAACAATAATTTTTTTGGATTCCCGGGTTGCCTCTGAGATTGCCTTATCCCGCATCTCTTTCACCTTTTTAGAAACACCTGTTTTGGCTTGTTCCATCAGGTTTTCCATTAAAATATCCTGGGCTTCTTTGCGGGATAACCCGGCGATACGCTCGAGACGTTCAGTCTGTTTTTCAATTATTTCTTTAATTTCCGATTCTTTTTGGTAAAGCTGGTTCTGGTGTCTTTTAATCTCAATTTCCCTTTTATCAAGGTCTTCACTCTTCTTATCCGCAACTTCCATCTTCCGTTCGATGTAGAATTCACGTTTCAGTAATTTTTTCTCGTTCTCCCGAACTTCCCGCATTTTATTCCGGGATTCATCTTCCGCCCGGTGTTTGATGCGAATCGCCTCATCTTTTGCTTCAAGGCGACTTTCGCGAAGAATATCCTCCGATTGCTTTTTTGCACTGCGAATCAGCTCGGAGACTGTTGACTGGGTTCTTTTTAAATTTTGAATGTAGAAAAATAGCGCCAGTGCAGCACCAGACGCTACTCCAACAATTCCAATTACAATATTTATTAACGACATATATACTCCTAATTTATCTTTTAAAACTCTACAACTATTTACAGCTGTTTAGCTTTAACCGGAATAATTGGCAATAATTAAAATATATTTATAAAAGATGGATTATTTTTCTTCGTTCAGTTTTTCATCAATAAGATTGACAAGAAACATGGTCTTCTCATCGACTTTATGATTAGTTTCCTCTATTTCTTTATTGCTGCTGAATAATTCATCGGAAATATTCATTGCAGCTAATATGGCTACGCGCAAAGGCGTCTGAACAGTTGTCAGTGAATTTTCTACTTCTTCCATTTTCTCATTCACGTAATTGGCAACACTGACAATGTATGATGGGACAGCCTTGGCTTTAACTGTATATTCCTGGCCATATATTGTTACACGAACTAAGCTGTCGTTTTGTTCTTCCATCTTCTAACTATAATTTTTAAAAAAACTATCCGGTTAAGGCGATTGAAGGGTTAAAATTCCTCTAAAACTACCAGCATCCCTTCTATCTTCGTTTTTAATTGTAGCCTCTTTTTTTGATCTAACATCTTTTCGATGGATGTGCCCTCTTCCAATTCGGTTTTTATTTTTCTATTCTCCTCTTGAAGTTTTGTTACAAGAGCAAGAAGGCTTCTGATTTTCTCTTCTAATAAATTTAAATTGGCTAAGTTCATACCTTCTTTCTCTACCTAAGTTTGGCTCCTAATTCTTTTAACAATGTTTTGTGAATGGTTGCCATGGTATCTTCAACTTCTGCATCTTTTAAGGTTCTTTCTTCAGCCCGAAATACCAGATTAAATGTAACACTTTTTTGACCTTTGTCAATATTTTTTCCTTTGTAGAGATCATAGAACCTTATCTCCTGAAGATATTTTCCTCCTTTATTGACGATTAATCTCTCAACATCGGCGACTTTGATATTTGCATCAACGAGGATGGAAATATCTCTCTGAATACTTGGAAACACCGGCAATTCCACATACTGTTTTGATTGGCTGGATAAATTTATAAGTGTTGAAACATCACTCTCAAGTACAAATACAGGTATCTCAATATCCCACTCATTCTGTAAATATTTCTGACTTATCTGACCTAAATATGCCAGTTGCCTGCCATTTACCTCTGCCCTGATCATGTGATCAAACTGTTTGTGTTTCTCCGATTTATAATCGATTTTTGAAATTCCGAACTGATTTGCGATTCCCTCTAAGATTCCTTTCAGAATAAAGATATCGGCTTTTCTGCGCTCATATCCCCAATACTTTTCCTCAAAAAAACCGGCTAACAATATTGCGAATTTCTGAAATTCCTCAGCATGGGTTTCTTTTTCGGGATTGTAATGCTGCACAAATCCTATTTCAAACAGCGGTAAATCCGGATTCTGATGGTTAAGGTTCCGTTTGGCTGTCTGAAGAAGTCCGGGAATCAGAGTCGTACGCAAGTGAGACATATCCTGGCTTAGCGGATTCCTTACTTTGACCGGTGATAAAGTTTGAGGACCAAATTCAGTAAATACCTGGTTCACAAGAGAATTACTGCACACTTCAAACAACCCGAAATTCGCGATTAATTCTCTTAATTTTTCAACCAGCTCGTAATCACGGGTCGTTTCATAATTTGGTTGAATTCGCATTACTTTTGCGTTGGGCACATTATGCATGCCGTAAATACGTACGACCTCTTCAATCATATCAATTTCCCGCTCGAGATCGGGGCGCCAGCTGGGCACTTTAAGACGCACTGATGCGGAATCCCGGTCGAGAATTTTACATCCCAATTTTTCAAATTTTTCAACAATCCAGTCCGGTTGAATATCTACACCTAATAGCGAATTAACACGTTTGAAGCGAAATGCTATTTCCGGTGGCTTAATAATACGCGGATAACAGTCGACAATGCCTTTACAAACAGCGCCACCGGCTAATTGGACAATCAGATCACTCAGGCGATTAAGGGCATATATGACACCTTCCGGATCTGCTCCGCGTTCAAAACGGTAAGACGCATCCGTCTGCAGACCAAGATATTTTGAACCTTTACGGATTGTAGCAGGATCAAAGTAGGCGCTTTCAATCAGGATATCCGTCGTATCGTCATTGATTTCAGAATTTGCCAATCCCATAATGCCGGCAACAGCGACAGGACGTTCCGCATCACAAATTAATAACACATCTTTTGTTAACTCCCGATGCACACCGTCAATCGTTTCGACTTCTTCGCCATCTTTCGCACTGCGGACAATGATCTTATTACCATTAATCATACGGTAATCAAAAGTATGCAGCGGATGACCGGTTTCCAATAATACAAAATTCGCCGCATCTACAACATTATTGATTGACCGTACACCAACACTGCCCAAAAAATCCACAAGCCATTTTGGAGACGGACCAACCTTTACTCCTCGCACCACTCTGGCGGCATAACGTGGACAACCAATTTCATTAACAATTTCTACGTCAATGTAATCAATAACGGATTCTTCCGACTCAGTAAATTCGATTTCAGGAATTCTTAATTCTTTGCCGGTAAGTATAGTTATATCCCTGGCGACGCCAATATGAGAAGTGCAATCCGGTCGGTTAGGAGTCAGATCGATGTCAATGCTTGTCCCGCTGCCGGCTAAATAGTCCTTCAAATCCATACCAACAGGCGCATTAGTATCCAAAACCATAATACCGCCATAGTCATCGGATAATCCCAACTCATCTTCTGCGCAAAGCATGCCTTCCGATTGAACGCCTCTGATTTTAACCGGTTTTAAAGTCATTCCGTTTGGTAAGACAGTTCCGATTTTTGCTAACGGCACTTTTTGCCCAACCTTGACATTTGGAGCGCCACACACAACATCCATCGTTTCGATCCCGGTATCTACGCGACAAATGCATAAACGATCAGCATTCGGATGAAGGAATATTTCCGTGATTTCAGATATTATCACGCCATTGATATTCTCAGCGGGATTCTTCTTGATCGTCGATTCCAGACCGAGATAGGTCAATTTTTCTTCAAGTTCCTCAGAACTAAAAGGAATCTCAGTGTATTGTTCTAACCATTTTGTATTTACTATCATAGTTCAAATGAGTTAAAACTGCCTCAGGAATCGAATATCTCCTTCGAACAAGAGACGAATATCATTGATTCCATATTTTAATAACGTGATTCGGTCTGGCCCCATTCCAAAAGCATAACCTGTATATTTTTCTGAATCGATCCCACAAGTATTTAAAACACTGGGATCAACCATTCCACAGCCCATGATTTCCAGCCAACCGGTATGCTTACAAAGACGACATCCTTTACCACCACAAATAATGCAGGAAATATCTACTTCAGCGCTTGGTTCGGTAAACGGGAAGTAACTCGGTCGAAACCGAAGTTTTACGTCTTTCCCGAAAAATTTCTTTGCGAACACTTCAATTGTCACTTTTAATTCACCGAATGTGACATTTTCGTCTATATAAAGACCTTCAACCTGGTGAAATACACAGTAACTGCGCGAATTGATGGCTTCGTTGCGAAAAACTCTCCCGGGCGCCAGGATACGGATCGGCGGTTTTCGTTTGAGCATCATCCGAATCTGAACCGGCGAAGTATGAGTTCTTAAAAGGATATCATCTTCGATAAAGAAGGTGTCCTGCATATCGCGAGCCGGGTGATTATTCGGAAAATTCAATGCCTGAAAATTATAAAAATCAGTCTCCACTTCCGGTCCAAATTCAATGCCGAAACCCATTTCTCGAAAAATATCACAAATTCGATTCATGGTCTGCGTAACCGGATGCAAATGCCCCTTGTTAAATGGCATACCAGGAAGCGTATAGTCGAATTCACCCTCTCTGCTTTGGGAATCGGCAAAACGATCTTTAAGATTTTGCACCGCTTCTTCAGCATCTTTTTTTAGAATATTCAAGATTTTACCGAGATCCCGTTTTTCAGCTGTACCCAGAGCGCTGAAATCACGGAATAAGGATGGTATCCGACCTTTCTTTCCAATGTATTTCAACCGGAAATCTTCAATAGATTGAAACGTATTTTGGACTTTCGAGAGGTCTTCTTTTAGCTGGCTT
>JAHIOG010000622.1 GCA_018895675.1 bacterium | reverse complement strand
ATTAATTGATTATTGGAGCTATTCAAAAGATTTTAGACTTTTTCATACTAAAGTGTCCAATATCCAATTAAATATATTCATGATTAAGCCACGTCAACCCAAAATATCTCAAACCTCCTTTTAATAATCGACCTACGGTTTGCTTTCCATCTTGAGAAGCGTCTCAAATTTCAGCGGCTTTTCTTCCCGTCTGGAATTCAGAATATATCCGGCGGTTTTACCGGTAAACAATGCCCGTTTGACTTGAACATCCGCTTTCAACTTTGTCGGTTCAAGCTGCCAGAAATCAATATTCAGACAATTGACCGTTCCCACTTTTGATGTACAAGTCCGTTTAACCGTTATCGGTTGATCTGAAAAGTTGATCTCAAGATTAACTAAATAGACTCCCTCCGGTATGGGAGACAAGGTCCAGTTGCCCGCATCAATTTCATCGTTAATAATGCTTTTACCTTCCTGGATAATTTCAATTGAGATCGAGGTCGGTTCATGCAGTATCGAATCTGCCGCTTCTATAGATGTAAATTCATTAAAAAAGATAATGAAGTGACCGGTGTTTATCTCTGCATCCACAGGAGGAATATATCTATACACTCTGCTACATGATATTACTACACAACAGATTCCGAAGAGAATAAGAAAGACATGCGATGATAATCTCTTCAATGCTTATATCTCCTACAAAACATTCCTGTCTGCCATACTGGCAAGCAGGCGACTATTGAGGCATTTAAGGGGCATAAAGTGACTAAAGATAAAAGTGAACTAAAGTTAAAATTTACTGAAGTTTGATGATCATCATATTCGGTATTAGAGCATTCTTTATTATTCATAATTTAAAACTTTAATCACATTAATTTACATCAAATCTCTACCAACTTCCTCTCTAATACATCTTCTCATAGAGATATTCCTGATAAAATCTCAAGCTCCTCTCATACTTGTTCCCAAGCCCCAGCTTGGGAACGAGTGGGGAGCTGGGGCTTAGAAACGAGGAACATATTTTTACCAAAGTTTCATACCGTATTTCAATTATCATCATGAAAAAATTCTTCCTATTCTTCAATTGACATATAAATCTCAGTTTAAATAAGAATAAGTTCTTCCTGCTCCGCGCCGGCAACGACCACTTCACGATCCTCAGTGATAAAGACATTTATTTCCGATCGAACCGCCATCTCTCCAGGCAGATAGATACCGGGTTCAATGGAAAAACAGATACCGGGCACCAATTCACGTTCGTCTTTGGTTTCCAGGTTATCAATATTAACGCCGTTCCCGTGAACCTCCCGACCAATCGAATGTCCCGTTCGGTGAACAAAATATTCTCCGTAGCCGCCATCGACAACCACTTTGCGACATACATCATCCACCTCGAATCCATAACAAGGTTCATCCTTCCGGAATTTATCTCTGATAAAATCACGGGCAGCATTTCGGGCGTCCCGAACAATGTTAAATATTTTCACATACTTTACCAGCGGATTTTTACCGATATAACCACACCAGGTGATATCGTAATAAATACCGGTATCATCATTTTTTCGCGCCCACAGATCAATCAATAACGTATCGCCTTTTTTAATTGTATAGGTATTCTCTTGTGTTGGTTCAAAATGAGGATCAGCAGGATGATCATTAACACCGACAATCGGGTGATCGCCATCATCCGTCAATCCCTCTTCCTCAAAGCGTTTCACAATGAACTGTTGCGCTTCATACTCCGTTATTGATTCATTCTTACAGATTTTTTGACTGATGAGTTCAAACGCTTCATCTTTTATCTTCTGGACTTTTTTACCCGCTTCAAGATGAGCCTCATATCCAGTTTTATCAATAATTGCTTCAAAAGTCTGTACCAGATTTGCCGAGGAGACAATCTCGACGCCAAAAGACCGAATTAATTCAATGGTTCCCGCATCTACAACCGACACATAAGGTATATTGTTCTTTGGAGAGTATTGCATCGCTACCCGTTTGGCATCTTTTAATGTATCCTGTAAATCCTTATGAAGTTCTTCCCATGCCCGATATACAATTTTTCTTCCCGGTAGTGAATCCAGTTTCCTGGCTTCAACTGCTGAAACAATTTTAACGGGTTCGCCTTTAGCGGGTATATAATAAAACCAGCGTCGCGTCGTAAATTTAGTAAAATCCAATCCTAAAATATGGTACGCCATGGCGTCCCGGTGATGAAAATCATAAAACAGCCAGCCGTCAATTCCCTGCTCGGTAATCGCTTGTTGAATCCGGTTTAAGTTCATTTAGTCCTCCTACTAATTATTTGTTTAAATTTCATATGT
>JAHIOG010000621.1 GCA_018895675.1 bacterium | reverse complement strand
TATTAATGTTTTTGTTCATTTGTCAATATTAATTAAAAACAGGAGAAAGGAGACCGATCCGAAGGTAATTTTAACAGATGGTAAATTAAAATGTAAAATGCTCCTTAGGGGTTCCTGTTGGGATAAAATTGAAAATTAATGATGGGCATGAGGCAATCAGTTTCCGGTTCTGCGACTTGTTTTGACAATTAACGTTGCGAACTTGGTAGGCGCGATGAGGGCTTTTTTTCTCTCGCTATGATCGCTACCACCGCCGCTGGCGGGGTTCAGGACGCAACGTATTTTTAATATTACCTCTCGCAAAGCGCGCCCCGGTACATTCGTACCTCATTACCTTGATACAGTCATTCTTCCTTACGGGACAGGCGGGGCAGGCAAAGGGCGCAACGTGCTTATTATAATTATTTTCATCTTTGCGAACGTTGCGGGCATTGCGAGAGTCACATTTAAAGGTTGTTTACAATTCTAGTAATTCCATTCTTAAGAAGTTTCTCGTTGAAATTGATTAATAATCCGAGTTTTAGTCCGGTTAATTCTAGATAAGTCAGGAGTTGTTTCTTATGAACATCACTCAAGCATTCGACTGATTTTAATTCGATAATGACTTTTTTATCCAGAATTCACCCCGTTAGATAATTCTTTAGTCTGCTTTTAATATATCTTTTACCCCAGGAAGTTTTTAAGTATTTCTCTCTATGAAAAGCATCTTTTTGATTACCACATGCTTCATAATAAATTATTTCAAGAGGAATTCTATTTTTTGTTGATGTTACTTTCCCATCATTATGTTGTCTTAATCTTTTCTTTAAATCGTTAGTATACCCGACATAAAAATTCGAATCTGACTTACTTCTTAAAATATATACATAATACATGTTATCTAACGGGGTAAATCTGCACGAAAAGCATTAGAGAATATTTGATTGTCATATCGAATAGGAACATCTATTTGTTTTTCGAAAGGAATGTTATTCTTGTCTAATTCGTAACATAATATGTTTTCATAGGCTGATTCGAGGAGACCGGGACCTAATGCGGTATGGATTTTGAAGGCGATATCGAGGAATAGTTTGGATAGTTCGTTTTCAGTCATTCAATACCTCTCGTCTCGAAGAGACTCCTTCGGAGCTAAGGGCTTTTTTACATCTCGCAACGCTCGCAATGGACGCAAAGTGTTTTTATTGTTTACTCTCGCAACGCTCGCAAAGGACGCAACGTTTTTATTATTTTCTCTCGTCCCATGGGGATCCTCCAAGGGAGTCCTTCGTGACTAAGAACGCTACCACCGCCGCTGGCGGGGTTCAGAACGCTACCTCTTTTTTTAATTTAATAAATACTTCTTGGTCCCGATAGATCGGGATAAACTCTATTTGGCAAGAAGATAATTCAAAACCTGTTTTTTAAATAATAGGCAAAAAGAGGGTCCTGGAGATAGTAACCATCCGGATTCAGATCAATCACATCTTTCACAATCAAACCCCCCATCGCTTTTTTCATCGTAGAGTTGGTGAGACCAAATTGCTCCATCGTTTCTTTCCGGTAGATGTTTTTTCCGCCCGCGTTTATTAACAATTTCAGCGCTTTTTTTTGGTTGGTGCTAAGATTTTCCCATTCAAACAGAAAGAGGTCCGCTTCTCTGTCCAGAATCGACGACACGGCTTGTTGGACATGATCGTCATTGCAGGTTTCGGCGGTTATCTGAAATATTTCATAGGCGATCTGCTGGGTGTAATACGGAAAGCCCTTGGAAATTTTCAAAATAGCGTGAATATGGTTAGGATCGATTTGTTTATTGAAATTTCGAAATCCAGTCCGGATGTAATCAATCCATGATTCAGCATCAATCGGCAAAACCGGAACGTGTTTTACCGATCGGTAAAAGGCATTGGTCTTATCGAAGAAGATTTGGGTCATAATACTTTTTTTGCTGCCGGAAAACAGATAGGCGACATGATCGCTATGGGCTTGGATCGCGGACCTCAGTTTATCTTCAAAACCCAGCCGTCTGATTTCCTGAAATTCATCGAAGATAACAATCACCCGTTTCTTTTGATGGATTGCATATCGGTTGGGAATATCAACAATCTCTTTAAACACATCGGGCTGCTCTGAAATGCCGAACTGAAGTGAATATTTCGCCTGCCCGGTTTGATCGAAATCGACAGAGATGTTTGGTCTGATATTCAATACTTTTTTGAAGAAATTAATAAGCTTATCGGTTGTTGTATACAACGACTTTGAGATGGCATTAAAATAGTCATTGATAAATTCTTTTTCATCGGTAATGCTCATCATATCCAAAAAGATATGGTGTTTATTGATTTGTTGAAGCGTATTTTCGATTAAAGATGTCTTACCAAAACGCCTGGGGGCGTAAATCAACAGGTTTATTCCATTATTCAGATCTGCCTGAATCGTCGCCATTTCGGATTTCCGGTTGCAGAAGTGTTTTCCTCTGACGACGCCGCCAAAGTAGAAGGGATTATTTGAGATAATTTTATTCATGGTTATAATATATACTATTTAGTATAATACCTCAAGGTATAATTATTGTTTTTTATCTCGCTAAGTTCGCGAAGTACGCAAAGGTTTTTATTATTATCTCTCGCAAAGAGCGCCAAGGACGCAACGTATTTTTTAATTTATATTTCTTCTTTGCGATCGTTGCGAGAACTTAATTCTTTACAATCCATTTACGATACGGACGATGCCATTTTTGAGTAATTTTTCATTAAAGTTGATTAAAAGTCCCAGTTTTAAACCAGTAAGTTTTACCCCGTGTAATAAATTAGTTATATATAACTTTTCCTATAATTTGTTTTTTCTTTTTCACCTTTAATAACCTAAATACAATACATTGCTATTACACAGGGTGAAGATAGGTTAATAACTGTTTTTTATGGACTGGCTGTACATTTTTTACCCCGTTAGATAATTTTTTAATCTATTCTTAATATATCTTTTTCCCCATGCTGTTTTAAGATATTTTTCCCTATGTAAGGTATCCTCCTGATCAATACATGCTTTACCCTGTTAAATATGACATTATTGTTATTCATGTTTTCTATCAGACCCAATAATTATCGATATTCTTGATCGAATATTTCATTACTCATTATTTAACAGGGTGAATAATATATTAGATCTAATGGAATTCTATATTTTGTTGATGCAACTTTTCCTTCCCCTCTGTGCCTAAATTATGTTGGACAGTTTTAGACATTAAATTATGTCAGGCGGAAAACAGAGAGGTTCAAATTGAAAAAGACAAAACAAAAAGATCAATCAATCAAGATTGTTCAAATACCGAACACAGAAGTAAACCC
>JAHIOG010000620.1 GCA_018895675.1 bacterium | reverse complement strand
GAAAACCTTCCAAGTCTTGTGCGATTTCATGCAGGTCCTCAGGTTTAATCAATAGCCGTCCTGACTTCGTATATATTTTTGCCATAACATAGGGAATATTGGCCGCAACAGTAGATCCACGGCACCCGTAGGCAAATCTAAATGGATCAACATGAGTGATTTTTCTATCCTCTGTCCAACGCATCAAGAGATCGGTCAAGCCCTCAATATTTTCCCGAGCAGGGTCTCCAATATAGGTAGTGATTGCGGCATGGATGGCATCTGGATGATCCTCCACAATGGCACTGATAACTGAACTTGTATCATTCCCTTCCCGAAGTACCACAACAGCATACCTTGCGGGACGGCCGCTAAAGTTGTAAGAAGCAGGAACGTAATCGAAAAGCTCTCGTTGAAAGAGAATCTGAAACTCAAGTTTTATGCGATTGGGATCGATCTTCGCCTGCAGCTCCTGAAACTGCTCCTTTTCTATGCCGCGAGATAGCGCAATTACAAAACGTTCCTTCATTGTCCTCCTCCTGAATGGCAGATAACATTGTCAATAGATGGAAAACTTTCCATCATATCAGCCTTATAGCAGTCAAAATATTCCACATATTGCCTCAATATTTATCAAAATACGGAAATATTTCAGTTGAATTTCCATGGCTTCAATATATATTTATATAGTACGTAAATCAAGGGAATTTTATGGAAATGAAAAGAAAATTCAGACCGGACCGAAAATTAAAACTAATGGACCAGGTCAGTCAGGTTCAATCGCTTTTTTTTACTTTATCACCTTTAACAATAACATATATCCCAAAACCAATCAGCAGTAACGGAAGCAGGTATTTCCAGCTAAATCTGAAAATATCCCGAAATATCTGATCAAGATACCACCAGTCTCTGATCAGCAGGACTGCTCCGATAAATACTAAAAACAGACCAATCAGTAATTGCGGCGTGTAGCTGGTTTTTACTTCCACATGGTTTTCATCTTCAGAATCCGTCACTGAACCAGGTTCTCCGACTCTCTCGGGAATGATAATCCAGGCAATGATATAGCCTAACAAACCGGCACCACCGATAAAAAATAAGATACCCCAAACCAGACGGATCAACACTGGATCGATATTGAAGTATTCACCAACGCCGCCACATACGCCGGCAATTATTTTATTCCGGCTTCGATATAGTTTTTTCATCTATTTCTCCTCTCTTATTTTGATGAGATTTTCTTAAGGCTTTTGATATTTCGTCAACCCGGCGAATGGGTTCACACAACCGATACTTTGTACAAAGCTTCAAAATCATTTCTCGCGCATCTTCTATTGTACATTTATATCCCGGTGATACAAATAATGGTTTGCACTTCTCTTTACTTCTGAGGACAGCTCCGACAATCCGGTTTTTGATATATAAATCAGAATAATCACCTTTATGCATTCCCGGTTCTGAATATTCACCGATAAGTTTAGATTTCGCACAACCGATACCGGGAATATCAAATATCAATCCAAGATGAGAGGCTAATCCTAGCCCTCGCGGATGAGCAATGCCCTGACCGTCAGCAATAATTAGATCAATTTTCGTACTTATTTTTTCAAAAAGCGGAAATAAAATCGGAATTTCCCGAAAACTTAAATATCCGGGAACATAGGGAAAATTCACTGAATCAATCCGGGTTTTAATTGACTCTTCTTTGACAGTAAACGCCTCATTTTCGTTGTCATCGATTACGGAGAATATTCCCAGAACAGCATATCCAATTTTGTCCCACCGGGTATAGGATACATCCACAGCCGCGATCGTACAGATGGAATCGGATAGCGGTGTTAAGATGACTTGTCGTCTGAGTTGAAATTGAATGTCCCGGGCGTCGGAAGTTTTCACATTCCAGGGATGATTTATAACGGGAAGCATTATCGGCTGCCGACATTTGCTTGAAGAATTATCGATATGAAATTCTCAAGTATTCTTGAACTGTTTTTTATCTTCTTATTTCGCTTAAGAATTTCGTCCGGTTCGGGAATATTCAATGGATTCCGAAAGTGTTCCCTTTTCAGAATATCGTAATTGTTATTAATATAGTAAGCCATTACATGTTTATTATACTCGGGATGAAATTGAGTAGTATAGATAAATGAATTGTATCGGGTAGCCTGAAATTCGGTCTGTTCATTCCACGCCAGGCATTCCGCATCTCTAGGAATTGAGGATACTATATCAAAATGTGATGAATATACATGTAATTTTGAATGATTCAGACCCTTAAAAATCGGATCAACTATACCGGACAGCGTTAATTGGATCGTTGATACACCAAGCTCCGGACCCAGCGGATTCCGGTTTATCTTCCCTCCT
>JAHIOG010000619.1 GCA_018895675.1 bacterium | reverse complement strand
GTCCGTAAACTATGAAACCTTGAGTTAAGTTTGCTTTAGCTGACTTGACTTAAGTTTTCTAACTCATTGAAATAAGTCAACTTAACTCAAGACTATCGCCTTAAGTCAAGTTTCCATTTATCGAAAAAACCAACATTACGGACAGACACTATATAATCAGCGGCAGAGATTAGCCCCGACTTGATCGAGGAGCTTTGACAATTGCTCGATGTCCGAAAGTCCAAAACCGCCATAAACATAGCGCTCGCATTTTCGGATTATTCCGGCGCCATGATAAGGATCGACGACTTTATACTCAGCGCTGCCGGGAATTCGGGGAGTATGGTGGATATGGAGAATATATTTTTCAAACAGATCGTTGGATTCTTTGATTGATCCTGATTTGATGATAAAAAGCCGGCACTGTTCCTCGTTAAAATCGTAAAATGCCTGATAACCTTTACTGAAGAAAGAATAACCCAAAAGATTTTTCACAATAAACTGGATGGATTTTGGCCACAGATTCTGCTCCGGAAAGGCAGAAAGCAGCGGGGGGAGGGAATTATCACTGTTTAGTAATTCAACGATGGATCGGGCAAATTCAGTTAATACTGCTTTCGCATCGTCACCAAGGTCGTAGCTGTAAATTTTTAAATAATGCTTCCCGGTCAGAATAAACAGGTTCGAGCCGTCAATATAACTCTCAGCACCGATATTCAGGTAATTTGCATCAGGCGAACGCTCCTGACTATAAATTCCATAAGCAAACAGGGGAGATGTATGGGTGTAAATTTCGACGGTAATTTCCTGCTTTTCGCGGTTTTTATAATAGACAACATCCAATTGCTGGAATTCATAACTGAGGTATAGTTCTGAAGCGCCGTTGATATGATCGAAGAGGTTGTCCTCCAGGTAAACCTGTAAATCTTTTGACGGTTTCCATTGACCAATCTTTGGATATTTTCTAAGTTCTTCACAGTGGACCACATCGTTGGTGAATAAGCCCACAAAAAAGAGGTAAAAAATAAATGCAAGAATTACTCTTAACTGAACTTTGATATTTTTATGCATTCGTGAAGATCCTATACAAAGAACCGACTTGGCACCGATTTCAACGACGCAACTTCGGTAAATTTTTGTTTTATATTAAATCCTTTGACACAATTTACGGTACAAACTGTACAATCATCGCATTGGCCTAGTTCGACATTGAGCGATGATACCAGATCTTTGGCAGCCCAATGATTTTTATAAGCGTAGGCATACATGTGAGCTCGCATCAGGTCGGGAATCGGCAGATGCTTGGGGCATTGATTGACGCAGGTCTGGCAACCCTGACAATAAACACCACCCCGTGAATTACAGCCTAGTTCCAGCACTTCGCTGTCTTTTTCTTTAAATGACAGATCTTCCATAACGGATAAATCAATTTCCATTTGTTCAAAGGTTGTAAAACCGGGGATAATCGTGTGGACATTTTTATCTTTCAGTGCAAAACGAATAGCAGCCTTCGGATCCACGGGTTTGGTTTTTTCTTCGTCGAGATAGCCACCTGCAAAGGTTTTCATCCCAATGATTCCCAATCCGGCTTCGGCAGCCCGGGCAACAGCTTGTTGAATTTCTTTAATGTGATCCTGTTTGAAATTATATGAAGTGAGAACGACATCATAAAAATTACTATCGATGGCTGCCTGAATGACTTCAGGTTCCCCCCAGTGTGTTGAGACGCCTACAAATCTGGTACGCCCCTCTTTTTTCAATTTTTCCAGGGCTTGCATAAAGGGTTCATACAGCGCCATTTGTCGGGTCCATACACTGTGCAAATAGAGAATATCAACATATTCCAAGCCGAGTCGGTTGAGACTTTCATCGAATTTTTCCAGAAATTTTTCTGCAGTCGCTTCCCTGGTAAAGGTACCTTTTTCACGATCCCGGGATTGATCATGGATTTTTGTCCCAATGATAAAAGAATCCCTGGAATAATCTTTTATTACCGAACCAATAATTTTTTCATTTCTGCCACGCTGATAATTCCAGGCAGTATCAAGGTGGACGATTCCGTTATCCAGTGCGGCTTTGACGAGATTTGGATTGTCGGCATTCATAACACCCATGCTGATCACAGGCACTTTAATACCGGTTTTACCGAGGGTACGGTAGATGGTTTTTCGTTGTTTTGCAGGATTTGGTTTAGGCTCGACAGCCTTATCCGGTGATAACATCACATAGCCGCCTAATCCGGCTGCAGCTGTTTTAAAAAAATCACGTCGATTAAATTTCTTTGGATTGTCCATATTAGCCTCGTATTACTAATTTAATTTATTCACTTTGATATTCGATCTTCCCGCCTACAATTGTCATCATTATACGGGCATCTTTGATTGTTTCAGGATTGATTTTTGTAATATCCTCATCGATTATTACCAGATCAGCAAGTTTGCCAGGTGCTATCGAACCCTTCATGGATTCTTCAAAAGAGGCATAAGCGGGGGAGATAGTATAGCATTTCAGGGCTTCTTCGACAGAAATCTTCTGTTCCGGTACCCAGCCATCGGGATTTTTATCGTCCAGAGTCCGTCGGGTGACGGCCGCATATATTCCCCAGAGAGGCGATGGCGGTGCAACATACCAGTCACTGCCAAATACAAGATTAGCACCAGAATCCAGTAAACTGCGAAAAGCATAAGTAGTCTTTATCCGGTCACCAATAAGCGGTTCAGCCCAACGACCATCATCGATGGCATGATAAGGCTGCATGCTGGCAATGACACCTAATTCTCGGAATCTTTCAATGTCGGAATGTCTGAGATGCTGTGCATGTTCCACTCTGAACCGGCGATCGCGATCCCCATTTTGAATTCTGACCTGTTCGTAAACATCAAGAATGATTGTATTGGCTTTATCTCCAATAGCGTGAGTAATGGATTGTAGTCCTTGTAAGTCCGCTTTTAATATCATTTCGTACAAATCTTTTTTCGATGTAACCAGTAATCCTGTATCACCGGGAAGATCAGTATATGGTTCATGGAACAGGGCAGTGTGGGAACCAAGTGAACCGTCAACAAAGGATTTTAATCCGCCCACCCTTAGCCAGTTATCGCTGAAATTGTTATTTTCAATAATTTCCGTCAGTTTTTGCCAGGAAGATAATGGAACTGCGGCTGAAATCCGAATTCGAAGTTTTTTCTGGTCGTGATACTGTTGATAGATTCGTAAATCGTCCCAGCTGCCCATATGATGGACAGAAGTAATTCCTTCTTCGAGCAGATATTGCATTGCTGCTTCGAGGGCGCGAAATTTTAATGAGTCACTCGGTTCCTTAATAAATGGAAAAACCAGTTCCATGGCATTATCTTTGATTATGCCGGTGATTTTTCCGGATTTATCTTTGATAATGGTACCACCTTCCGGAACGGGTGTGTCATTGTTAATATTTGCGATCTTTAATGCCAGGCTGTTTGCCAACGCCATGTGTCCGTCTAAGCGATTGACCCACAGTGGGTTAGCGGGCGTTACTTCATCTATCCAATTACGATTTGGCAGTTCGCCACTCCATAAACTATGATCCCAGTCGCCACCCAGAATCCAGTCACCCGGTTCACAAGTCTGTGCAAATTCAGCAATCCGCTTTTTGAATTCTTCCGGAGTATTTGCATCCCGCAATTGTACAGAAGAAAGGTGAAAACCGCCTTCGAGAAGATGAATATGAGAGTCCGTAAATCCCGGCGCTACAAACATTCCATCAGCGTCGATAATAGTTGTATTCTTTGAAATTTTTGAGGTGATTTCTTTTGTCGAACCAACATAAGTGATGATATTGTCTTTTAATGCAATCGCTTCCGCCCATGGCTGGTCGGGATTTGCAGTCCAGATCCTGGCATTAATAATGGCTAAAGACACAGAGTCCTCCGATACATTCTTTTGACAGTTAAATATTAAGAGAAGAGGAATTATCACTAGCGGGAATAAATAAAATTTCATAAGATGATTCTCAGCAATGATTATATGATCTAATTGAGAAATATTGCCTAAATTTAAAACAAATTCATTTAGATGCCAGAAAATCGAAAAGAAATTGCAGAATTTTTATTATAATGCTGAATCAGCTTTCACTTTTGCTGAAAACATTTCAAATTTAAACTACAATGTTAAAAATGAGATTACTAGAGACTGTTACGAAAAACCTTGTAAATAGTTGATAAATAAGGATAAACATAATATAGTTTGATCAACCTAATAGAAGCCGAATATAGCTGATTTTAAGATTAAAAGTTTACAAACCCAGACGATTTTTGACTTTTCTAAAAGTGATTTTTTCATTTTTTTTGTAACAGTCTCTACTAATTGTCTGGGTTTCAGTTTTAGCAGTTGCTTGCACGAAAATTGAAAAGGTTTATGTCTTACCCGACAGAGAGGACATAGTAAGCGCGATCTATGAAAAGATAATGACTGATTGGCTCGTTGTCTATCGACGGCTTAAACGACAGTAAGGCATATTTTCTTGATTACTCCTCTTCATCACTATTAAAAATGCTTTTTCCTGACACGGTTGAATACGGATTTTCTAATATTAAGATAGGGCGCAACATTTCACAGGTAGTCGATACAACGATGATCTATGATATAAAGTGGGATTCGGCTTATGTTGACATCAAGTATTACTTGAAGGGTAATTTAAAAATAGTTCTGTACGATATAACAATCGACAGTTCAGTTTCGTCAGTTCAATATATCGATTCTATTTGGTATGATACAACGGGGTATGCAGTCGATTCAACTTTTATTGATACAGCAGGAATCTATGAATATGATACAACTTATACAGTTGAAACACACGTGGATACAGTGGATAGTGTTATTACGTGGTCTTATACGGAGTCATTTTCTCCGGTTGATTCAACCACAAAATCTTTTACGCACAGAACACATCAAAAAGCCATTTTTCTTAGAACACAGAACACCAATAACGCCTCGAAAGACTGGCAATTACATAAAATAACACCCATGATATTTGACCCCTCTGACAATACTATTGAAATCCGTCAAGTAAATATTGCTCTTACCGGTACGCCATCGAGTATTGTGTTACCTGCTTCAAGAGGGCGAGGATCTGTTATTGACCTATTTTAATCGAGATTTATTGACGTTAATCAACTATAACGGAACCGTAACGCTATCGTCTGTTTTAGTAGAGAATGAAAATCCATATCCCCGGCAGCCCGGTGAATTGGTTATGGCGCACTTTGGGCATGGTGTTAATATATACAAGATCCGTCAAGGACTAAGCGATCCTGACAATGGTGGAAGTCATACCGGCAGTTTCGGTGTCAATTCGCATGGAGCTAAGGTATACCGTTTATTTATAGATCTCATTGATTATAATTCAATTTTTACGCCCAGCGCCTATAAAGCACATATCTGGATGATCCCATTCCAGGTTCCCTGATATTTTTCTAATAAATTTAGATCGATCACCATGAGTATGGAATATGAAGTGGAGCCCCATATCTTCACAGACGTGGCGTCTATTTACTCCCCGCTCTGCGGGGTTTGGGCGACATCCCGCCCAGAAAGCCATTCATCCACGCCTTTATAGGCATGTCTTTCTGCTGGCGGG
This sequence comes from bacterium, assembly GCA_018895675.1. Lineage (GTDB taxonomy): Bacteria > Fidelibacterota > UBA2242 > UBA2242 > UBA2242 > UBA9312. The sequence continues at coordinate 17,345 of JAHIOG010000619.1, read as the reverse complement.
GCAACTATCTGACTTGAAATCCATGCTTAATAACTAAACGACTACAAGATACATTAGGAAAAAAGAGGAAATAGAGGACTATTAATCCTTGGATATTCTATGTATATATTTTAAAATATGGCGCTTTTTGGAGAGGTGTCCGAGTGGCTGAAGGAGCACGCTTGGAAAGCGTGTGTATCTTAACTGGTACCCAGGGTTCGAATCCCTGTCTCTCCGCCAATCTTCGCTACGCTACGCTTGGCAGGCACATTACTTTTAATAGAGGTGTAAGAGATACTACTCGTGTCACCGCTCCTGCGGTGACACATACAATCTACCAAGCCAAGTCGGTAACCACGTCAATCAACCATGTTTCATCAAATGTCTCAATTACTTGCATATACTATCAGATTGTTCATAGATAGATCGCTCAGGTGTTTGTCCTACATTTATGTAAAACAATCACTCCTGATTGTTAATTCCTATTTGTGGAGCGTTGGAGTATTGGAGTGCTGGAGCGTTGAGACAAGCGATACGAAAAACCCATTTTCAGGGAGCGAAGCGAGCCAAATCCGTCGGATGCCGGACAGGTGAATCCCGGGGCTATAGTCCTATATGGAAAGAACAGATTGGTTGCAGAGTGGTCCGAAGGACTTCCTATGGAACAACCCTGCAACAAGAGAGCAATTCTGTTTGTTTAATCTTTTTCATCGCGTCTATGCTTCGGCGGAAACCAAAAGCGACTCCGTCTCAACGCAGGAGCGTTGAGACGAGTGGTGAGTAAAACCCATTTACTGAAAATTATCACGATGAAGCTACTTCTGATGGATTGGAAGCTGTTGAAAGTATGCTCACGATAAAAAAATATTAACAGTTTCGGTATAGATCATCTCATAAACGTAGGGGAAAATAAAATATTTCTTGCTGCTTACCGGTCGGTTAGTTATATTACCGACCGGTAAGTAAGGAGACGCTATGAGTCACAATGAAAATACCAAAGAAAAAATTATTGGAGTAGCCATCGAGTGCTTTGGCGAACTCGGTTACGACGGAACATCTATGCGTTTAATCGCAGAAAAATCCGGCGTCAGCAAACCCGCCATCTATTATTACTTTCCTGATAAAGAAAAGTTATTTGTTGGCGTTGTCGAGTTTGTTGTCCGGAAATTCCAGTCTCAACTCGAAAACATTAAAAATTCAAATAAAAATACCTTGGAAAAATTAGAGGCTATCCTTTTGTCCCCGTTTAAGCCCACAAAGAACCGGGCAACAATTCGTCGTTTTATGAACAGTATCTTCACCAGCGGTATCAAAATAAATATGCATTTTGATCATCACAAAATGTTTGAAAGCCAGCAAAAAATAATACATGATATCATTCAGCAAGGTATAGACGAAGGCATCTTTAGTGCAAATATTGACGTCAAAGTCTTTATGTATGGATTAATAGGTACAATGAATCTCTTTTCAAGAGACCACATTCTCGATGACGCGCCACCGATTAATAAAAAATTAGCGGATCAGATTTTAAAACAGTTCGTTGAAGGTGTGGGAAAACACTCTGAAAATAATACAGGAGAATCACATGAATAATAGAAGGATTTTAATTTTTGTTGCTGCAATATTACTGATGTCTCAATTCGGCATTATATATGCTGAAACTCTTGATCTGGACCTTAAGACTGCCAGAAAAATTACACTCGAAAACAATCCAAGCATAAAACTGGCTCGTGAAGGAGTAAATAGATCAAGTCAGCAAATAATCGAATCAAGAGCCGGATTGCTACCAACAGTAAATGCGTTCTCAAGCCTTCAACATGCCTGGGAATTACCGACGATGGTAATGGATAATTTTTTTAGTCCAGCAGGCGGAAAATTATATATCAAAATGGGTAGTGAAAACACAATTGCTTCCGGAATCAACTTTAGTCAACCGGTGTTTACAGGAGGAATGATCTGGAACGGGTATCAGATCTCGAAACTTGCTTACAACATTTCACAGTCTCAATTGAAATCGACTGAACAGAATATTTTAGCTAATTTAACATCGGCTTATTACGGAGTACTTTTTTGCCAATCAGCGCTTTCTGTATCAGAGGAGGCATTAATATCGGCACAGGAAAATTTGGAGCAGGTCCGAAAATTTTTTGACGTTGGTAAATCATCTCGGTTTGACATTCTACGGGCAGAGGTTCAGGTGGCTAATATGAAACCAATGGTTGTCTCGGCAAGGAATAATTTTCGACTGGCGGAATCCCGGCTGAGAATGATAATGGGAATCGGTGAATCGACTGAATTGAATTATACAGAAGAAATGGAATTAAAATATTCTGATTTAACGGAAAAAACATTAGACGAATTAATTGAAATTGCCACATCAACCCGTCCGGAGATGATGATAATAAACGATCAAAAACAGATAGCCAACAGGCAATTATCAATGTCAAAAGCTGCGTTCATGCCATCCATCGTATTTGGAACTGCTTATCAATATCAGGGACAGCGAGATGATTTTAAATTTGTCGGCGATGATTTTTTTAAATCTTTCAACTCTTCCATTAGCATTAATATCCCGCTCTTTAACGGATTTAAAAATTCCGCCAAACTTCAACAGGCAAAAATTGCAATTAAAGAGAGCGATCACCAGGCGGAGTCGTTAACTAACGGTATTAAACTGGAAGTTAAAGGCGCCTTCTTTACAGTGAAAGAAGCGCAGGAAAAGGTTCAGACTCAACAAAAAACAATCGAGCAAGCCAAAGAAGCACAGCGTCTGGCTCGTTTAATGTATTCCGAAGGCGCCAGTACTCAACTTGATGTCTTAAACGCCGATCTCGCTGTACAGCAGGCTAAAATGAATTATAACCAGTCACTATTTGAATATAATGTAGCGCTGGCAAACTTAAAAAAATCAATAAATCAGTTATAGGAGTTGAAAATGAAGTCCATTTTGTCATATTTATTAATTACCGTTTCTGTTGCAGCTGTATTGTTAATTAGCAACTGTGGGAAACCAAAAGCAACTGTATCGGATGAAAAAGAGCGGATATTTCCAGTTCAGGTTACTAAAGTAAAACGAGCAAATATCGAACGTAACATTGCTTATTTGGGCAATCTCGAAGCATATCAAGAAGTGCGGGTATTCTCTACCATACCAACCCGGATGACTGAATTGAAAGTAGATGTTAATGATTTCGTTAATGAAGGGGATTTGCTTGCAGTAGTTGATAATATAAAGATAAAACAGGCTGTTATACAAGCTGAAGAGGGATTAAAATCGACTCAGGCACAATATGAAAATGCATTAGCAGAATGGAAAAGAATTAAAAAATTATATGATCAAAATGCTGTCAGTCAATCTCAATACGATGCTGTTAGAACACAGAAAGAGGCAGCCAGAGCAGCAGTAAATCAATTGAAAGCAGGATTGAAATCAGCAAAAGAACAATTAAATGATAGTTTTATCAAAGCGCCTATATCAGGAATTATTTCAACCCGAACATACAACGTTGGTGACCAGACCAGTCCACAATTTCCTGCTTTTACAATTGTTCAAATGGATAAAATCAAAATAAACATTGATATAGTCGAAAGTCAAATTGCGCTGATCATTCCCAATCAACGAGTAAATATTACTGTTAATACATATCCGGGTGATGTCTTTACCGGCATAGTAAACAAGATATATCCGACAATAAATCCAATGACTCGAACGGTAAAATGTGAAATCATTATTGACAACCCTGATTATCGTCTTAAACCGGGTGGTTTTGCGCGTGTCGAAATTGTTACTGATGAGCATGAAAATGTGCTTGTTGTTCCCAAATATGCGATTATAGAAAAAACATCGCTTGAATACCTGGGAGGCGAGATAACTAATACACGTATAAATACTAAAAATTATGTTTTTATCGTAAAGAATTCTGTTGCATTAATGCAACAGATAGAAACTGATATTGTAAACAATAATTACGCAGAAGTAATATCAGGTCTAAACGGCGGAGAAGATATTATAACTATCGGGCAATATAATATATCTGATTCTTCAATGGTTGAAATAATTGAAGAAGGGGAATAATAATGAAAATATCAAAAGTTGCCATAAATCGTGGCATCACCTTTACGATGATATATATTATTGCGATTGGATTTGGTTTATTTGGCCTCGGACAACTTAAACTTGATTTGTATCCGGATATTACATTCCCCATAATAGGTATAATGACCGATTACAAAGGTGTTGGTCCTGAAGATATTGAAAATTCTATAACACGACCGTTGGAAAAAACAGTCATAACAGTAGAAAATCTTGAAAAAATAACCAGTTGGTCAAAATCAGGTTCATCGACTCTGTTGCTGGAATTCGATTGGGGAACTGATATGGATCAGGCTGAGATCGATGTTCGAAAAATGATTGATTTTGTACGTGATTACCTGCCGGACGAAGCATCTCAACCGATGAGTTTCGCATTTAATCCCTCAATGCAACCGATCATGTTTATAACAGTCAGTTCGGATAAGCTGGGCATGGCTGAATTGCGTAAGTTAATCACTGATCGGATTGAACCATCTCTGGAACGTATTGTCGGTGTTGCTTCTGCCGGTACTACCGGTGGTTTGGAGCGACAAATTCGAATTTTAATCGATCCCCGGAAATTAGCTGCTCATGGTGTTGCATTACAGGCAATTATTCAAACTCTCGGAATGGAAAATCTGCAAATTCCCGGTGGTTTGATTGATGATGAACACACTGAATATGCAGTCAGGACTTATGGTGAATACACGAATGTTGACCAGATTCGAAACACTGTTATAGGAGTTCAAAACGGGGCGCCGATCTATTTAAAAAACGTTGCTCAGGTTATCGATGGATATAAAGAACAATCTGAAATTGTACGAAATAACAATCAACCTGCGATTTTTATGTTCATACAGAAACAATCAGATGCGAATACTGTCCAGACAGCATCCGCAGTTTTGGAAGAATTACCTAAGATATCTGAAGAGATCGGACAGGGGATTGAGTTTAATATTATCTGGGATCAATCCAAATTTATCAAGAGATCCTTGAGCAACCTTACCAATACGGCCGTTCAGGCATTTTTTCTGGCATTTTTAGTATTGCTTTTCTTTCTGAGACACGTTCGAAGTTCATTAGTAGCCTCAATTTCGATTCCGGTTTCAATTATCATTACATTTTTTGTAATGAGTCAAATCGGTGTTACCCTGAATATTATCTCAATGGCAGGGTTAGCGCTCGCCGTTGGTATGTTAATTGACAATTCTATCGTAGTTCTGGAAAACATTTTTCGACATCGTGAAATGAATAAAGAAATCCGCATTGCATCTGACGACGGCACCACTGAAGTAGGTGTGGCAATTATAGCATCGACGCTTACTACATTGGCAATATTTGTTCCGATCTTTTTTGTACCGGGTATCGCCGGTGTTATGTTTAAGGATATGGTTGTATCAATTGTATGTTCATTGTCAGTTTCATTGTTAGTAGCGCTGACATTAATTCCGTTAATGTCATCCAGACTTTTAGGAAAGGAAAAGAAAAGGAGCGACAACAAACTATTAAGATATTTAGATGAAGGTATTGGAAATTTTATCGAAGCCACCGAAAAATGGTATGTACGGCTACTTGACTGGGCATTAGGTCATAAAAAATATGTATTTGTTGTAATTATCGCGCTTATTGTTGCTACCATTATAGTTTTCCCGAAAGTTGGCGGCGAGTTTATGCCGAAAACCGACCAATCTTTTATTCAGGCTCGGGTAGAAAGAGAAACAAGGGCTTCATTGACAACAACTGATAAAACATTCCGTAAAATTGAAAAAATTATTGATGAGGAAGTTCCGGAAGCGGATAATGTTCAAATTAGTTTTGGTATGGGCGAAGGGTTTGCCGCAATGTTTGGCTCCGGCTCAAACCGAGGCGAGATTAACATCAGTCTTCCCGATGTCAAGGACCGTAAACGTGATAGTTTTGAAATTGAATCGATACTTCGTAGGCGATTTGAAAAATTGCCGGGAACAAAAATCACTATGGAATCTGGCGGTATGATGTTTGGGAGTGGCGGAGATATTGAAATAAAGATTTTCGGGTATGATCGCAAAATCACTACTACTTTAGGTGATGAACTTGAAGAACGGATGAAAAAAGTTGATGGTGTTGTAGATATTATTAAAAGCTATAGTCAACCTAAACCGGAATACCAGATTCGTATTGACAGAGATCGTATTTCCGCACTCGGTTTATCGGTTTATCAGGTTGCCACTACAATTGAAGCAGCAGTGAAAGGTAAATTGGCAACAAAATTCCGCGAAGGTGGTGAAGAATACGATGTGGTCGTTCAACTTGATGAATCTTACCGTCAGTCAAAGACAGATTTGGAAAATATTTTCATTACTTCATTGACCGGCGCTCAGATACCATTAAAAAATGTTGCTTCTATTATTTCAGGCGAGGCTGCTTCTCAGATCGATCGTGAAGATCAGGAAAGAATGGTTAGTGTCTCATGTTCGGTGACCGGACGGGATTTACAATCTGTTTTAAAAGATATTGAATATGAGATCCGACGGATGAATTTCCCGCCGAATTATCGTTGGGAGATCGGCGGTCAGGCTGAAGACATGCAGGAATCTTTCATGTGGCTCGGAATTGCGATTATTGTTGCTATGTTTTTGGTATATATGGTAATGGCGTCGCAGTTTGAATCATTATTGGATCCTTTTATCATCATATTTACAGTACCATTAGCCATAATAGGCGCCGTTTGGGGTTTATTCCTGACTGGTACAACAATGAGCGTAACTGCTTTAATTGGGATGATATTATTGGTCGGTATTGTTGTTAACAACGGAATCGTGTTAGTGGATTATATTAACCAGTTAAGGGAAAAACATGGACATGATTTATGGGTCGCGATTTTAATTGGTGGAAAACGCAGAATGCGCCCAATTTTAATGACCGCATTAACCACTATTCTGGCTATGATTCCGATTGCTCTAAAACTCGGTTCCGGCGCCGAATTATGGGTTGGGATGGCACGCGCTGTTATCGGAGGTTTAACATTAGCAACATTGCTGACATTAATATTGATCCCTATTATCTACTTGTTTTTTGAGCAGATAGCGCTAAAACGCGCCATGAAGAAACATAAGTGTGAAATGAAGCCTATCGGAAAACCGGAAGACTTTGATCTTTCTAAAATTGTGTAGATAAAAAGGCTGGTGTCTCCGCTCCTGCGGAGAAACAGTGAAAAAAGTTATACTTGCATAATTTGATCGAAATGCTTAACGTATTACGAGAAGTGTAACGATAGGAGTAATGTCATGCAAACGGTAACAATATCACCAAAATATCAGGTCGTAATTCCAAAAGAGGTGAGAAATTCGCTCAAACTTAAACCCGGACAGAAAATTCAAGTTTTACAATATCAAAATCGTATTGAGATGATTCCTGAAAAAAATATTTCCGAAATGAAAGGTTTTTTGAGGGGAATAAACACAGATTTTACCCGGGAAGGTGATAGATTGTGAATTTAGTTGATTCCTCAGGGTGGCTTGAATATTTTAGCGATGGTTTAAATGCAGAATCATTTTCACACCCCCTTCAAGATATAGAAAAGTTAATTGTGCCAACAATTAGCATTTATGAAGTATTCAGAGTTGTTTTACGAGAAAGGGGAGAAGACGACGCCTTACAGGCAGTTGCATTAATGAAACAAGGTAAAGTTATCGACTTGAATTTAGAGATATCAATTCAAGCAGCAAAATTTAGTCTTGAAAATAAAATTCCAATGGCTGATAGTATTATTTATACTACTGGCAGATTTTATAAAGCAACTATATGGACGCAAGACGATGATTTTAAGAATTTAGAAGATGTGAAATATTTTTCGAAAAATATATAATCATTTTCCTAAATTAAACGTCCAAAACTGTCAGGATTTATAGACAAGGAGCAGCTACGGGTATAGTAAACTCTCAAAATATCAAGCCCAGTCAGTAGCTAGATCAATTAACCCCATTCACTAAATATAATTACCAGCAGGATAGATTGAATATTTACTCGCGTCTCCGCTCCGACGGTGAAACGGTGAAAAAAGGCTACAGAGTACAATTCCATAGCCAGAAGGAAGCCAAATCCATCGGATGCCGGATACTTTCGGTATGGGTTTCAGCATCCCCAACCAAAGCACATCGTCATAGTTTCTCCATAAATCCGCGCAACCCGTTTGATTCCACTTCGTTTCATCGAAAACGGGTTTGCGCTATCTCGTGTTTATGCTCCTGCGGAGGAGAAGGGGGAAAGTTTCTTTAAGCCGAAAATTTCTTTATTTCACCTTTTACGAAAGTCATCAATACATTAAAGTATTTATCAAAAACCACAACGTCGGCATCTTTTCCGGGAATCAGCGATCCTGTTTCAATCTGACGGCTAATTACTGTGGCTGGATTTGCGCTTGCCATTCGTAGTGCGTCTTGAAGGGGAATACCCATTTCATAAAGACTCTGAACACCTTTGATCATTGTCAATGCCGACCCGGCGATTGTTCCGTCGGATTTACGTTTAAAAAGTCCGTCCTCAATGGTTACTTCTTCGTTATTGGCGATAAGATTATCGCTTGTTAATCCGGTTGGTCCAAGAGCATCTGTCACCAGGACAATTTTATGGACTGGCTTCACGCGTAACAGTAGGTCCAATATTGCTTTATGAACATGATATCCGTCGGCAATTACTTCACAGGATACGTTAGGATGAATCATAATTGCGCCAACTACGCCGGGATCGCGGTGATGTAATCGTCTCATTGCATTAAAAAAATGGGTTGAATGTAAGATACCCGCCTGCATTCCTTCCAACATATTCTCATAAGTTGCATTGGAATGCCCGGCAGAAACTACGATACCGTTTTTACCGGCAAGAATTGCCAGGTCATGCATATTTTTCAACTCCGGCGCAACGGTCATAATTGCGATATGACCATCAGCCATTTCCAGATACTTTAGCATCAAATCTAAATCAACAGGTTTCATATATTTTCCTGTCATTACGCCAGGTTTTTCCGGTGAAATAAATGGTCCTTCGAGATGCATTCCATAAATTTTTGCGCCCGGTTCTTTTCCGATCGCAGCTACAACTGCTTTGATGGATTGGATAAAGTCATCGTCAGGCTGAGGATATAAGGTGGGGCAGAAGCCGGTAACGCCATATTCGACCAATGCCCGGGACATTTCCAGAATTGATTCAACAGTGCCATTTGAAGTGTCATAACCGTGCAGTCCGTGAATGTGCGTATCAATAAATCCCGATGCAATATTGGCTCCGTTTAAGTAATATATGGATGCGTCTGTCGGCAACTGACGTTTTTTAAATCGTTCGTTGGTAACAACATCCTCAATTTTACCATCATGAATTATCACTGTGCTTTTTTGTAAAACCGTGATCCCTGTATAAACTGTTGCATTATGGAGACAAATCATACTCATTATCAAACTCCGTTATTTCCGTTTGCGAATTTGATGAAAATATTTCATAATTGAAAGTATTTCAAAATGTGAGGTAAATTTGTCTATAAATTGCTACTATTTAGTTCCAATATACTTTATATTGTCCTTAAAGATACCATTAAAGGTTTATGAAAAATGATAAATAGTTAATCCTTAGGATGAAAGTTCAGGCAAAACCAATAAAAATACCTACCCTGAAAGGGTCTAATAAATGTCAAAAGAGAAAGGGCTTATATCATGAAAAAGTACACTCACGCCTGGCTGACATTTAAAGCCATTGACCGGATTGATTTAACCCCTGCAGGGTCGGGAGTGACGAATATAAATCGGATAATCCCGGAGGGATTTAACATGATTAACATCAGACGAAGTCCGGTGAAAGAAAGAGTCTCCCCCAGACTAAACACCGGAGGTGTTTAACTTAATAAACATGAAAACGGTTCTGGAAAAAACAGATAGAAATAGTTCAACCATTTAAGGGTTGGGAGAAAATGAAAGGATTTAAAAAAGATGTCAACTTATACTCAGATTTTATACCATATTGTATTCTCAACGAAGAAACGTAAAAAAAGTCTTTTCCAGGAAAAGGATGATTTGCTATATCGCTATATATGGGGAATCGTAAAGAATAAAAAATGCCATCTCTATAGAATAAATGGTATTGCGGATCATATCCATATTGTCACCCATTTGCATCCTTCTATTGCTCTGGCAGATTTCGTCAAAGATATAAATGTTGCCAGTTCCGTCTGGATTAAAAAAGAAAATATTTTTCCTGAGTTTGATAGGTGGCAGAGTGGATATGGTGCTTTTACGTATTCTATAGATTCGAAGAATGATTTAATAGAATATGTAAAAAACCAGAAAGAACATCATAGAAAATTGAGTTTTGAAGAGGAGTTCCGAAGCCTTTTGATAGAACATGGTATTGATTTTGACAAGAAATATCTGTATTAGTTTAACCCCTTCCCCATCGGGATCCCCTCGGGACAGGGTTAGTGAGATTAGGCTCTGCTTATGTCAACCGGTTTCACCAGATGTTATTCATGTTAATCCCCTTGCGGGGATTTTTCTTGGGTTATGAAAGGGACGAAGGGCTCATGGGTTTTGAGGGGATTTTTCCTGGATTGCGAGACTGAAATTTGTGATAATAAGAAAAGAAAATTTTTATGAAATCTAATTACAGGTGGGTTTTGGGAATCGTAATCCCTCTGATAATGTTCCAATGCAGTTCTTTGTATTATACCAAAACGATCAATGCAAATATAAGTGGCACATCACCCAAATATGCCCGAAACAGAGCCGTAAAATCATTCAGATCGCAGGTAAATGAACTCGTAAATGCTCCCAATTTGCAACCGTCAATTAGGGGAATTTATATTGAAGAATATCAAACGCGGGAAATTATCTATTCCCTGAATCCACACACTTTATTAATGCCGGCAAGCAATATGAAATTGTTTACGACATCCTCGGCGCTGGCGATATTAGGACCGGATTATCGATATCAAACATCACTTTATATGGATGGCATAATCGAAGATGGGATTCTTAATGGCAACTTAATTGTCAGGGGCTCCGGCGATCCCAGCGTTTCCGGTCGTCACAATGACGGCAACCGCTTGGAAATGTTTCAGAATTGGGCTGATACGCTGCACTCAATGGGTATCCGGAAAATCAATGGTACAATCATCGGTGATGATAATATATTCGATGATATCGGACTGGGATATAGCTGGGCTTGGGATGATCTGTCTTATTATTATGCCGCACAGACAGGAGGGCTCTGTTTTAATGACAACTGTGTCGATCTGTTCATAATTCCCAGCGACTCGATAGGAGGGAAGTCTCAAATTTTGATAAAGCCGCCAATGAATTATATGGAAATCATCAATGAAATCGCAACTGTTTCAGCGGACTCCTCAACCTATATAGATTTTTACCGAAAACCAGGCACAGAGATCGCCACTATTTTTGGGACAATTAAAGTGGATGCGGATACGGTAAAAGATTGGGTCACAGTTGAAAATCCAACGAATTATACGTTATCGGCTTTTAAATATACACTTGGAAATAATGGTATAACTTCCAATACTATCAGCGATATAGACGAATTACCTGTTAAAGATCTTGATTACGATAGCTATAGATTTGTCGCTGCTCACGAATCCGTTCCGCTTTCGGAAATTATTAAAACCATCAATAAAGAAAGTCAAAATTTTTACGCCGAACAGCTCCAGAAAACGCTGGGCGTTGAGTTAAAGGAAATTGGTTCGAGTAAAAAAGGCATAGAAGCGGAAAAAGACTGGTTAAGCAGAATAGGCATTAGCCCCGACGATGTGTTCATTGTCGATGGTTCAGGACTCTCCCGGCACAATTTAGTAACGGCGCACCAGATTGTGACGATCTTACGCGCAATTCGCAATCACAGCGATTACAGGGTATTTTTTGATTCTTTGCCGATCGGTGGCGTGGACGGAACATTAAAAAACCGATTGAAAGGCTCGAATGCCGTGGGACATGTCTTTGCTAAAACAGGATATGTCGGCAGAGTACGGGCATTATCAGGATACGTTCATGCCGCAAACGGACGGGAATATATCTTTTCAATTCTGGTCAATCACTATCCTGTTCCTACCAGTAGAATAAATGATCTGCAGGATCATATAGTAACGCTGTTATATAATTTAGATTATTGATCTATAGATGACTCTTTTTTCCGAATCACTTTTTCAAAAAGTTAAACAGGCTCCTGTTGACCCGGGGTGTTATCTCTATAAAAATAAACAGGGCAAAATCATCTATGTCGGAAAAGCCAAAAATCTGGCTAATCGTGTTAAATCTTATTTTGTAAGTACTCATTCAAAAGATACTAAAACACAAAGCCTTGTAAAACAAATTGTCGATGTTGAATTCATTGTAACACTGTCCGAGGTAGAAGCGCTGATACTTGAAAACACATTAATCAAACAACACCGTCCCCGTTATAATATAGTTCTGCGTGATGATAAAACATTTCCCTACATACGTATCACCAATGAACCCTTTCCTCGGGTATTCATCACGCGACGCTTAATAAATGATTGTTCAAAATATTTTGGGCCTTATACCGACACCAGAACAATTCGGGATACTCTGCAAATCATTAAAAAAGCATTCACTGTCAGAACATGCAAATTTCGCTTGGATAATGCAACAGTAAATGCAAAAAAGGTGAAATTGTGTTTGCAATATCATATTCACAATTGTGAAGGACCTTGCCGGGAATTGATATCCAAAGAAGAATATGATACAATGATTTCCAAGATAGAGGCGTTTTTAAAAGGAAACTTATCGGAAGTTGTTGATTATCTTCAATGTAAAATGGAATCTGCGTCGGAAAAATTGCTGTTTGAATTAGCGGCAAGATACCGTGACAATATCAATTTATTACAACACTATGCCAAACGACAGTCAGTGGAATTCATGGATTTTAAAGACCGGGATTTCATAAATATCTTCTCTGAAGGTGATACATGTGTGGGAATCGTTATAAGAGTGCGTCATGGAAAAATGCTTGGTAAAGATACAATTTTTCTTGAAGGTATTTCGGATGTTGAGCAATCTGAAATTATGCGCAATCTTATTCAACAATATTACAATCAATCTCAATTAATCCCCGAGGAAGTAAATGTCAACATTTATCCGTCTGAACAAGATATTCTGCAAAAATGGCTCACTAACAACCGGCACGGTTCGGTCAAAATTACTCGTCCCGCCCGTGAAGAAAAATTACGCTTAATGCGTTTAGCGGAAAAGAATGCCCGGATTCAACTGCAGGAATATTTGCTAAAGAAGAGCCAAACAGAGAACTACGTTCCTAAAACTCTAAAACAGCTTCAGATAGATCTCTCATTAACAGAATTACCTAAACAAATTGAAGCATTTGACATATCGAATATTCAGGGAAAATTCGCGGTAGGTTCTCTAGTAACATTTATCAATGCCCGCCCACAGAAAAGTGACTACCGTCGATATAAAATTAAAACAGTTAAGGGAATTGACGATTTTGCGATGATATCGGAAGTTGTTCGCCGACGCTACTCACGCCAGCTTAAAGAAAAAAATGAATTACCAAACCTGATTGTTATCGATGGCGGCAAGGGACAGCTTTCAGTTGCAAGTCAAATCCTGAAAGAACTTGGATTAGATTCAATACCAATAATTGGATTGGCGAAAAAATTAGAGGAGATATTTTTACCTGATCAACAGGAACCAATGATTTTACCACGAAATAGTCTTTCATTAACGTTATTGCAGCGAATCCGGGATGAGGCGCACAGGTTTGCAATCACATATCATCGAAATCTACGTGGAAAAGGAGAACTCACTTCTGTATTGGATCATATACCCGGTTTAGGCGCTAAGAAAAAAAAACTTTTGTGGAATTATTTTAAAACTATTTCGAAAATGCGGTCAGCTTCAATTGATGATTTGTGCAACATTGATGGAATAGGTCCAAAATTAGCAAAAATCATCTGGGATTATCTCCATCACGGTTAATTATTTAAGAATTTCTTACTGTATTTCTGTAAAAAGATTAGGAAATTAGGCGTCGTTTATTGACCTCATAAAATCATTAAAATATTTGGAGACTCGATGAATAAAATTCAAGAGCCGGAAGTTACTTTGGAGCTGGCGATTCAACATGGATTAAACGAAGAAGAATGGGAACGGATTCTCGAAATTCTTGGTCGAAAACCGAATTATACAGAATTAGGTATATTCTCTGTAATGTGGAGTGAACATTGCAGTTATAAAAATTCAATTGCTATGTTAAAAACTCTGCCCAGAACCGGGAAAAGATTACTTGTTGACGCTGGTGAGGAGAATGCCGGATTAGTAGATATCGGAGATGGTCTGGCAATTGCATTTAAGATAGAAAGCCACAATCATCCCTCCGCAATTGAACCCTTTCAGGGGGCGGCAACCGGAGTGGGAGGGATTCTAAGAGATATTTTTACCATGGGCGCCCGCCCGATCGCATCATTGAATTCGCTTAGGTTTGGACCTTTATCTGTGCCGAGAAATCGTTATTTATTTGATGAGGTTGTAAAAGGTATAGCCCATTATGGAAATTGCATGGGCGTGCCTACGGTAGCGGGTGAAGTGTATTTCGACGAATGTTATACCGGAAATCCCCTTGTCAACGCCATGACTATCGGCATTATCAAACACGATCGAGTGGTAAGCGCTGTATCAAAAGGTGCAGGCAATACCGTAATGATCGTAGGTTCCTCAACCGGCAGGGACGGAATCCATGGGGCTACTTTTGCCTCAGTCGAGTTGAGTGAAGAATCAGAGGAGAAACGATCATCTGTACAGGTAGGCGACCCGTTTACAGAAAAATTATTACTTGAGGCAACGCTTGAACTCGCCAGGAAAAATTATCTCATCGGAATTCAGGACATGGGAGCAGCCGGAATTGCATGTTCTACTTCGGAAATGTCCGCAAAAGGAAACAGCGGAATGATCCTTGACCTCAGTAAAGTACCCACGCGAGAACCCGGTATGAACCCTTACGAAATTATGCTGTCGGAATCTCAGGAACGCATGTTGGTCGTTATCCGGAGAGGTTTTGAAAAGGAAGTGAAAACAATATTTGAAAAATGGGATTTAAATTGTGTTGAAGTAGGAAAAGTGACAGACACACCAGAGATTGAACTCTTTATGAACGGAAAAAAAGTCGGTTCAGTTCCTGCCTGGCATTTAGTATTAGGCGGTGGAGCGCCAGTCTATCAGCGAGAAACTAAAGAGCCAGCCTATTTAAAAGAATTGCATTCAAAAAATCTGAAAGATATTCCGGAACCAGAAGATTATAACGACGCGTTATTGAAAATAATAGCATCCCCAACGATTGCCGACAAATCCTGGATTTTTCATCAATACGATTACACGGTTCGGACAAATACAGTCGTTCCACCAGGCGGTTCTGCTGCCGTTATTCGCATTAAACGCACTAATAAAGCCATTGCAGTCAAAACCGATGGAAATGCCCGCTATACTTATTTAAACCCTTATCGTGGTGGCGCTATTTCCGTAGCTGAATCAGCAAGAAACGTTGTCTGCACAGGCGCTAAACCAATCGCCATTACGAATTGCTTGAACTTCGGCAATCCCTATGATCCGGAAATCTATTATCAATTCAAACAGGCGGTTCTGGGTATGGGTGATGCCTGCCGAACATTTAACACACCAGTGACCGGCGGTAATGTCAGTTTTTATAACGAATCACCAAACGGTGCAATATATCCAACCCCTGTTGTGGGAATGGTCGGTTTGATTGAAAACCTGACTCACGTGACAACATCCTATTTTAAAAAAGATGGTGATTTTATTATCATGCTCGGTACAATCAAGGGAGAACTGGGTGGTAGCGAGTATTTAAAAGTCATTCATAATTTTGTTGCTGGAGATGCTCCAACGATTGATCTACCATTTGAAAAACGGGTTCATAATGCCTGTCTTGAGGCAATCCGGAAAGGTATTGTCAACTCAGCAACAGATATTTCGGATGGTGGTCTGGCAGTCGCACTAGCTGAATCATGTATCAGTAATCCTGAGAATCCAATGGGCGCATCGGTTTTTATTTCACGTAAATTAAGAGATGATGAAATATTCTTCGGCGAGACACAATCCGTTATAATCATATCGATTCCAGAGAATCATTTGCTCGATATTGAACGAATTGCTTCTAAAAACATTGTTCCATGTTTTACAATAGGCCGGGTAAAAGATAATGGACGGTTGAAATTGAATAATTCGATTGATATTTCTATAGATGAGATTAAAACGACCTATACATCGTCCATTCCGAATATGATGAAACTCAGTTGTTAGCATAAGAAATTATGATAATTATATCAGACTCATTATTTAAAGAAATTAAAACTGCTCGAAAATGGTTGCACAGGCATCCGGAAATCTCATATGAAGAATATCAGACAACTGAATTTATTGCTAATACACTCGCCTCATGGAATGTTGAATTCCATCGTTTTAATTCTCTTAAAACCGGCGGTTGGGCAGATATAGGAGGAAATGATAAAAATATTTTAGGTTTCAGAGCAGATATTGATGGACTTCCAATTACGGAAAACGCTAAACATTCCGTTAGATCAAAACATGACGGTGTTATGCATGCCTGTGGACACGATTACCATACGGCGATAGGTTTGGGATTAATACGATATTTCTTAAAAAATCCGGATAATCTTAATGGAAAACTTCGTGTTATTTTCCAACCTGCTGAAGAAACGACCCCGGATGGCGCTTCTTTCGTATGTAAAGAATCAATTTTCAAAAGTATGTCCGGGATTTTCGCTGTTCATGTTGATCCTGAATTGAAAATCGGACAATTCTCGATAATAAATGGTCAATCTTGCGCTTCTTCTACGCTTGTAAAAATCACATTTAACGGTCCCGGAGGACATACATCACGACCCCATAAAACTGTTGATTTGATCCGTGTAACTGCCCAGTATATAGTGCAGTTACAAGGATATCTTAAATCAATTATTAACAGCCGCGACGACTTCATACTTGTATTTGGAAGCATTCATGGTGGCAGTTATCATAATGTTATACCGTCGAAAATTTCCTTGGTCGGCACAGTTCGAAATTTTGATAATAATGTTCTTAAACAATTACTCGAAGAAATTCGGAAATTCAGCCAACATTTTGAGACAATATACGATCTTAAAATATCCGTAGATTTTCCAAATAGTACACCAGCAGTCGTAAATGACTCTAAAATGTATGATAAGTTCATAAATTTTAGCAAGTCCAATGGTTATAGTAAAAATGTC
>JAHIOG010000618.1 GCA_018895675.1 bacterium | reverse complement strand
AACAGTCCTTAGCTCCATTCCTTTATATTCGCCATCCAAGGTTCCATAATCACGACTACAATAGACAGCAACTTGGTGCCCTTTGCGCGCCATCCTCGAACCTATCTCTTCGGTGAGCTTTTCTATGCCGCCGCCAATTGGAATGCCTTTAACCGCAATATACGCTATTCGCATAAAATTTTAAATTCAGGACAGTGCTTTATTATAGACTTCCATCAGCCTTTCATAATGCAATTCTGCGTTGTACTCTCTCTCGACCTTATCTCTTGCAGCTTTACCCATCTGCTCAATATCCTTATTGGGTTTGCTCAGCATAAGTTCAAGCTTATCTTTCAAGTCATCTACATTCCCCGGCTCGAAAAGATACCCATTCAAGCCTTCTTCAACCATTTCCGGGATTCCTCCGATTCGAGAACCGACAACCGGCTTACCAAAAGCAAAAGATTCTAAGATTGAGATCGAAGCATTTTCGTACCACTCGGATGGTACAATCACAGCCAATGCGTCACTTGTAGTTTGCTTAAGCTTATTACCTGAAAGATAACCTGTAAAACGAATACGTGAGTCAGCACTCGCTATCTCCTCGAGTTGATTTCTAACAGGCCCTTCTCCAACAATCCATAGGTTTACTTTATCAGATTTTATTTTCATGAATGCCTTAATGAGTGTTGAAACACCTTTTTCTGCGGAGAGCCTTCCGAGATATAAGAAATATTTTCCCGGTGCATATTTAGGCTCGAACTCAGACAGGACAAGATAATTGGGGATGTATTCTATTTTTTTCCCTGGCCAACCGAAATCGATGAGCTTGTTTTTCAAGAACAGACTTGGAGCAATGAAGAATCGGACATTTCTTTTGAATTTTTGAAACAATTGATTAAAGTATGATTCAAAAGCATATATAGCCGAAGCTGCAAAGCTATCCTTGTGGCATTTATTTCGCACAGCCATATAAAAATTGCCGCCCTTGCAGTCTTCACAGATGCGACTATTGCATAATAGTTTATAGCTTGGACATATTAATTTATAATCATGCAGAGTCAGTAATGTCGGAATATTTCTTTCATAGAGTAAATCGAGAACAGAGGAAGTTAGGCGACCGTATATGTTATGTGCGTGTGCTATGTCGGGCTGAAAATGGGAAAGCAGTTCATTCAAAGATTGTTTAGCATCTTTTGAATATATGATTTCTTTTAATGTCTTTACAGCTTCCAAAGATAAATTTATTGATTCAGTTTGTATATCTTCAGGAAAATAGCTTGAATATTCCGCTGCGACGTCTCTCGTATGGCTTCGCGCAAAAGCATTCACCTTATGCCCGTGCTCTTTAAGCAATCCCATTTCATTGAAAAAAACCCGTTCCGATCCCCCACGCAGATAGTGATAGTTATTTAAAAATAATAGATTCAATCTTTGAGATTTATTGATTGGTTTCAAACTAAATTTCTTGTTTTTGGAAAAGTCGTTTTGTTATGTATGTGAAAGGGTTGCCCATGCGACCAAGGTTAAGTGCAAAGGCAATAAATAATTGGAAAGGCCATATCATTAAATATATGATGAGTAGAAATATATTAGGATTTGCAAAGGTGATATTATAACCGATTTCTTTCATTTTTGAACCAGCAAAACGTTCAGTTAAATAGATTTCGGTTTCACTGAGTTCTTTTTTCCATGTTTGAGCTATAGATTTTCTTATACCTTTTTTCCCATCTTCTTTTTTACTGGCTGAAAGCTCCACATCAACATTTAACATTTCAGGGAAAAACTGTATGCCAAGAAAAGAACAAATGGATTTAACTGTTTTGCTTGGGTTTTGAACTAATTGTTCATAAAAAATAGTTTTTATGGAATTTTTATGAAAAGAATTTTGAGCTTTAAATCCTGCGCTTATGGATTTGTTCCAAATAATCGTTGTTGTTATAGGATGATGGTTTATAAAGGTACGGAAAATTTCAAATTTTGGATGCTTCCATCTTAATCCTGCTTTCCATTTGCGTTTTTGTGAAAGAAGAACGGCTCGAGGATCTCTAACCATATGTATAAATTTTGCTTCTGGAAACATTTCGATTAATTCATGAACGTAGAATACATGTCGTGGAGTCTGATCTCCGAATATATGTTTCCCATGACGTTTTGCTTCAAAATCAAAAAATACTTTGATCAAAGTTGCAAAGTTATTGTTTTTTTGTTTATAAAATTCATCAATGATTCTTTCTGCATCATAAGGATATTCTTCATATTCGGATTTTCGATAATAATCCTTTCTTTGGATAGTGATCATTTGATTAATGAGCTTGCAAATCTGTGCATGGGTAAGATTATTAAAATTTAAACGTTCATTTTCAAATTCTTCCATAAAATGGGTTTCATTCAATACATATACTTCTGGATGGTTTTTAATGATGCGAGCCAAAAGTGTAGTACCGCTTCGCGAATTACCCACAATAAAAATCGGATCATTCATATTTTTAGAGATTATTATCCTATGGATTTTGATTTGAAATTAAGGACAAGCCGACGGCCGTGAATAGTTGAGGCAGAAACGAGTATGCTAAGTTTTCTGGCAAATGATACAGTAGGAACGCGTTAAAAGCAGCTCACGAGCATATTCAGCCAGTTCTTTTGCCACTTGCCCCGCCAGAAAGCGCTCTCCCTCCTTTCCGCCAGCATCATGATTCACATCTCTTGCTTCAAAAACCTTGACTTCTAAATGCCGGGAGAATGCTTTTTCGAATTGTTCCGGTTTATACCGGTTCAGATAAACATGCGCTGGGAACCTATTTTCCAGAAGATGGTCCCACGGCGGTACTATCTCCGAGGGGTTTTCATCTGGAAACGCCCATCCCAAGTTATGACCACCCGAGAGAGAATAAAAATTATGTATGTAGCCGTAAAAATATCCTCCTACCCGAAGCATGCGTTTGACTTCCGAGGCAAAACCAGAAACATCTGCGACATGTTCTAAAACCGCGTTTGATGTGATAAGATTAAATGTTTCCGACGGTAGGGAATAATTTGCCTTTTTCGGGTCTGCGGTTAGAAATACAATTTCTTTGCGGAAAGGCAAAAGCTCTTTACCAGCGCATGCTTCTAATACCCGATAATAATGTTTATCGAACAAAAGCCTCCGAAAACAGGATTTTATTGCGCGCTTGAAACCATTGTGCTTAAGGGCGAGAACAAAAAGCAGAGGAAGAATATCTGGCTTCACGTAACTAATGTCCAGTGCGGTCACATTTGCCCCATGCGCTGCGCATAGCAAAGCGAATGGATACCGTTGACCACATCCCAAATCCAGCACATTCTTTCTGTGCAATTCTGTAAAACCAACTAATTCTAGATCTCTCAATGTTTTTTTAAAAGCATTGTGACAAGCATGTCTGGCTATTCGTTCAGTAAATCGCAAATTATAAGTAAAGACATCTTTTATCTCATGTAAAATATCCATGTTCTCCACTCGAATTTCAGATTTTGGAACATACAGCCCACTTCAGTGTTGTGCGGTTAATCAGTCTTCCGCAATATCTTCAAAACCTATTTTAAACAGTGCACAAGGCAGCCTTCGGCCAACAATTTTTGCCATTTTTATTGTCACGCCATTCCGATTAAGTAGCAGAAGCACTAATGGGACAGGTCATCGGGCAAACGCATTTTACTTTAAATATTGATATTTTATACTCCAGCTACTATGAAAAAGTAATGTGGTCATTTGGGCTTGATCACTTTTAAGACTCTTGAATAATTATTTGGGAGTGTTTCTAATTTCAATATCGATAGCGTATACCTTCCTTCTTGGTCTCTCCCATCAATACCGAGTTCAATTTGCAAAGAAGGATCGGTTGAATCTCTAATGGCTATCTTTAGGGAATATTTTCCGTCAGGCAAATACTGTGGGATGTTCAAGATACTTACTAATTCAATGTTCTTATCAGGAAGCCATTTGGAAACAATGGGATCAGGTTTATAGACTTTTTCAAGCATCACTTTTCCTTTATTATCGATGAGAAAAAAGACTAAATTATAATTCTCATAGCATGGTGCTATACCAACATTGATCCAGTTTTGTTCTATTGAAAGATTTAAAAAAGCATCTTTTGGTGCCAACAATTCTTTATTAATAATTATTTTTT
>JAHIOG010000617.1 GCA_018895675.1 bacterium | reverse complement strand
ATTTTTCTATAAATCAATTTTAAACACATATTCTATTTTTCGTAAAAATCGTGCGGCCGCACGATTTTTACGAAATAATTAACCCTTAAATTATTTTAATCACTGACTTTTATTTCTGGCCTATATTTAGATATAATAAGATAATCAAACTTAACCCAACTATAGCCTTTAATATTCGAACCTCTTAAGTAAATTTTTCCTGTTTGATTTAAACCCGTACCTCCAGCTATCCAAGGTTGTCCGTTAGCATCTACAAAACGCGCTTCATGGTTATTGTCAGCTGCCCAAATTTCGAAAATATCCCATTCATCCATATCTTCCCCCTCTGTTTTTCGCAAATAACTATTTAAGAATGGATTTCCATTAATTTTACTTCTAAAATTCACCCCTTTAAAACTATTACCTACTCCGAAGTCTAGACCAAACTGCCAATAATTATTATCGTCTTGATGACGATAATCAACTAACCCTTGACGAGCAAACTCAGTTAGAGAACCATCTGTTTTACGTTCTAAAAACATTTTAGTCTTAATATAAAGATCTTTCATTTCCAGAGATTTATCTACATCTTCTGGATCTTTTGGACTTATATGTCCATAATTAATATATAACTTTGATTCTTGGTCATACCGGTAAAAAAACTTAACGTGACCTTCTTCTGTTCCCCAAGCAACATTACCGCCTTGATTATATTCTGAAGGCCGATAAGTTTCAAAATCATCAAATAAAATGAAAACATCTTCACCTTTACCAATATAAGTGGCTGAAGGATTATTATAATACATATAAATAGTTTTTTCTCCGCTTCCACCTGAAATTGTTCCCGGAATTTTAGGAATTTTTACCCAAAAAACAGCTGAAATGGGATTGCCATCAGAATCTGTACTGTATGATTCATTCCAATATTTCAAAGCTATTCCTGATTTGTCAGGATCAATAAAACGAATATCAGAAAAATCTTTATTCATTCCAATTAAATAATTTGTTTCTATTTTAACTGGATAATCAACTATATCGGTGGTACTTGTGGTATTGCTTGTATCAGTAATTTTATTAGTAATCATAATTGTTTTTCTATCACCCCAATCAGGAAAATCAGGATATGAATTGCGCGCCTGACCATTTCCTTCTTGCACATCTTTTACTGTTGGCTCTGGCAAAGTACTTTGACCAATCATTAAATAATCAACCCAGACCCAACTATCACTTTCAATATCATCACCTCTTAAGTAAATTTTTCCTGTTTGATTTAAATAATTATTATTAACACTCCATGTTGTTTTTGTTGAATTTTCATGTTCAAAATTAACCTGATGATTGGTTTCATAAGCGCGTACTTCATAAATACCCCATTTATCAAAATAATTGGCCATTGCAGCGTCTTGTTTTAAAATATTAGTTGCCTGACCAATATTTTCTGTATTAATATTTTTATCAAAACGAAGGCCTCTATAACTAGTGGATCCATTATTTATTCCAAATTTTAAATAGTCATCATCGTCAAGACTATTAGTAGTAACAGTATTATTATCAGAATGTCTATAATCAATAAAGACTTGATTAGCCTCCTTTGTAAGATAATTGTCTGTCTCTTTTTCTAAAAACATTTTAGTTTTAATATAAAAATTTTTCATTTCAAGAGATTTATTTGCATCTTCCGGATCTTTTGGACTTATATAACCATTATTAGTCCTTGTCACTGGGTTATAAAAAAACTTAATATAACCCTGATTTGTGTCCCACAGAACATTGTTGCTACTTTTATTATATTCTAGTTGCCTATAGGTCTCAAAATCATCAAACCAGATAAAAACATCTTTACCATTGCCATTATAGGTTGCGCTAACATTGTCATAATATTGATAAATAACTACTTCTGAATAAGCAGGAATGGAAGGAACTTTGACCCAGAAAACAGCTGAATCGTTTTCTGTATATTCTTCGCGGTAATGAGAAAGAAGGATTTGACCATTAGAAGAGGTGAAACGAATATCTGAAAAATCTGATTGCATTTCTTCTGGCTGATGAATAACATCAATCTTAATTTGATAATCAGTTAAATCATTAGCATTTTCTTTATT
>JAHIOG010000616.1 GCA_018895675.1 bacterium | reverse complement strand
CTCAGGGTGGCCTTGCCTGAATCTTCCAAAATCATGGCGACATGATGGCGGATTGCATGGAAACCAAACTTTTTAACACCTGCCTTTTTACACAACTTATCCATCATTTCTTTAATGGGTTTATCATTTTTCGTATAAATTCCTCCGCCTGGTTTTATAAAAACGTAAGGGCTGGACTTATCGCGCTCATTCCATCGTTTCTTTAAACAGCTATATAAAGTTTCAGACATAGGAACGAGGTCCGATTGAATTTGTCCTCCTTTACGTTTCCGGGTTCGAAGCGTTACTGTTCGCTTTTCGAAATTAATATCGTCCCAGGCTAAGCGCAGAATCTCAGACAACCGCCCTAATGTTTGATAAACCGTTTGAATGAAATCAAGCTCCCAATCGGTCGCAGCAAGGATAACCCGGTCGATGTCTTCAGCTGGAGGGATATAACGTGGCGTTTCTTCCTCTGGGTATGGCTCAAGATTTACAACGGGATTATGCTGGATGATAGTTTGGCGATTTGCCCAGGTGAACAGTGCCTTGAATTCTTTCAGGTCTCGGTTAGCAGCCTTGTTACCACCTGATCCTTGCCGCCGGACGAGAAAAGAATACTCTTCCAGAAATTCTTTTTGCCTCTTTGTTAATTTGTCCTCACCAAGCCCGGCCAGGTTATAGGCATCTTTCCGGGCCTTGAGGTATTTTGTAAAGTCAGGAGGAGTTAGATCCTCGATGACAGGGTCTTCTTGAAAAAATGTTATAAAAGTGCGGAAAACAAATGCTTTTTGCCTGTATGTATTTTTTTGATGAAAGTCACTGGAATATGTTGCCAGATATTCATTTGATATCCTTGCAAATGTCAAAGGGGTCGTCATTGGTGTCGATTCTTCTGGAAGTTTCACTCTGTGTCGTTCGTTTTCTTCCCATTCCGCCGCTTCGGACTTTGTTGGGAAGCCTTCCTTTTTGTAAATTTCCCCGTCCAGCATGAAGCGGGTAAACCATCCCCTCTTTTTGTCTTTGTGTTTGTATTGTCCCATTATTATACCTTGCCTCAGCTTCCTCTTCCAAAAAATTAATGACCTTTATAACATTAAATCTGGCAGATCTCAAATTACATCCTTCACCAACATAAAAATGAGGGAGCCGCCGCCAGTTTTTTCTTAAAGTGCTGGTACTGGTTAAAAGAATTTCTGCCAACATATGTATGTTAACAATCTCAAAAGAAGTACCAACGCAATACCCCGGTAATCGCTTCAAACTTGAATGTTGCATGATGCTCTCTACCCTTCCGGGTCCAGAGTAACATCTTCTTTAAAAACGGTCGGATAAGACCTGTAATTGATTCTATGGAAAGGTATTTGGATTGGGGTGGTCAACGCCTGAGCGGTGACCGTAACTAAATCTCTGGGTAGGACCCTGTTCTTTTTTTATTTGTACAACATAACAGTATTAACAACGTGATTGATCTTTTTTTCTCCTTTCTCTTCTAAACGATCTAAGACGAACGGCGTTTCCACACCTTATCGAGCAATAGATCTTTTTCTTTTCCGTCGGCTGATAAAAGAAGTTTCCACATTTGGGGCATTGGCGGAACCGATTTGGCTTGAAATCCAGATCTCGAGTGATCTCAATTAAAGCCAGATCGGCCATTCGCTTTAATGCCTTGAGTTCATTTCCGGCCTTTATTTTGCGAAAACGGAATCTTTCGTGAAAGCGTTTTGTTTTGGCATCTACCGTAAATTCTAATGTACCGCTGATCTTCCACAATGGCATCTCCCATAATAATTGGACGTTGTGAATAATTTTCTTGAGCCTGGCGCGCAGGTGCTTCTGAAGATCTTGAATTAGTTCACTTTTTTCAGCGGTTAATGCTGAAGAATAGATTGCCGGTCGCTCCGCCATCATCGATTCCAGAAAGCCATACATTTGACTCTTTAATAGGCTGCTTTTTGCAACGGTTAAGTCGGCATTGGCAAAATTAAAAAACAGATCCAAGTGCTCTCGACGCTCACTTACCAGCAATTTTTGCTTTTTTGATGTCCAATGGGTGCGCATATTTTTTTCCTGTAAAGATTTTTGCTTGACAAAGTCCACAAAAATGCATATTTATATTGAAACGGTACTTTATTAATGTTTAATTTCATAGATAAGCTAAAAATAACAATGATTCAACATTATGTCAATGATTTTTTTTAAAAAAATCAAAT
>JAHIOG010000615.1 GCA_018895675.1 bacterium | reverse complement strand
CAGCCGCAAACATGTCAGGTTTTATAATTTCCTTTTGGCAACAGGGCTTTACTCTGTAACCCTTCCACATCACAACCCCGAAGCAAAATTATAAACATTAACCACTCAATTTATTGAGTGGATTTGATGCTCCCAGCTACACAAACCGCTTGTCCCCCTGGGGAATTTATTCGGTGAGTACCCTCCCGACTAAAGTCGGGACGACAGGTAGAAGCCATTTTATCCCATCGAATAAATTCGATGGTTAATGTTTTTCTATAGCCGAACTAAGTACCGTTCCACAGCGCCTGCCCGACCTGTCTGCTGACAGGCTGTCAGGCGGGGAGCCCCAAAATAAAAATAAAACTTGCTCACTTTATATGGCTGAGTAGTTACCGTAAATCAAAAAATCATTGATAAAAATATTTTCTGTGTTAAACTACCGGTTAACATTTGATGTTTGGAGGATGGATGCAAAAAATAGTTGTGCTGGCAAAACAGGTTCCCGATACTGCTAATATCACCGGCAATGCCATGAAGGAAGATGGCACGGTCAACCGTGCGGCTCTCCCGGCGATCTTTAACCCGGAAGACTTGAATGCCCTGGAAATGGCGTTGACCATTAAGGACAAGATTGGCGGTGAAGTTATTGTGATTACCATGGGACCGCCGAAAGCAGCCGAAATTTTAAAACATTCCTTATATATGGGCGCTGACCGTGTCATGCTGATTACCGATAGAAAATTCGCGGCGGCTGATACGCTGGCGACATCCTATGTTCTGGCAGAAACCATTAAACAAATTGGGAATGTCGATCTGGTGCTCGCCGGACGACAGGCGATTGACGGCGATACTGCCCAGGTGGGTCCCCAGGTTGCCGATAAGATCGGTTTCAACCAAATCACTTATGTTTCGGCTTTGAAGGAATTTAATGATAATTACCTGATTGTCGAGAGAGACGGAGAAGTACAGACCGAGGTGATTAAAACCGGCTATCCCGCCTTACTGACGATTACATCTCAAGTCAATACGCCGCGCTATCCAAATTGCCGTCGGATGCTGCAATATTTCCGGGCTGATCTGAGAGAAAATTTCAGCGATTCGGATAAACTCGCAGCCGAAGCGAATGTCTGGGTTATTCCAACCCTTTCCCTGGATAATCTGAAATTAGATGAAGATCGCTGCGGTTTGAAAGGCAGCCCGACGAAAGTACATAAGATTAAAAGCATTATGCTAAAGGGCGGCGATTTGAAGATATATGGTACCGGGCAGACCGATATCAAGCAGCTGGTTCGTGATATTATGAAAGTTTACGTTGAGGTTAATTGATGAAATCGATAGTTTTTATAGAAAAAAATCCGGTAACCGGCAAACTCCGGAATGTCAGTATTGAACTGACCCATAAAGCCTATACGCTGTCAAATCCTTTAAAAGGAGAAGTAGTCGGCGTCTTTGCCGGAGATGCATTGCCCGGAAATTCAGATGAACTGTTCCGGTTCGGGATGAGCCGGCTTTTGTATTTTATCGATGCGCGGCTCAAACACCTGCATTCTATTGCCTTTAAACATATTTTCGTAGAGATGATCCGCTCCGAAGAACCTGACATTGTACTTTTTGGCGCAACCCATACGGGCCGCGATATTGCGCCGCTGATCGCATCATCATTGAAAACCGGCTTGACGGCGGACTGCACTCAACTTTATATTAAGGACTACAAGGATAAAGGCAAAATCCTTTACCAGGTGCGTCCGGCATTTGGCGGGAATATTCTGGCGACTATCATTACTCCCGATCATCGTCCTATGATGGCGTCGGTACGGGAAGGCGTTATGCTGTTGCCTGAAGAACGTCTAAATCACCCGGTTAAGATGGAACCGTTCACAATCGATTTCGATGAAAGCTGGGTTAAGAGTGAATTCCTTTCGGTAATTCCGAAAGTCAAAAAGGTCGATTTTGGGTCGGCGAACATTATTATTTCAGGCGGTGCCGGCGTCGGCAGCGCGGAAAATTTCCGCTTGATCCGCGATCTGGCAAATGCCCTCAAAGGGGAAGTTGGCGCCAGTCGAGCGGCGGTGGATTTTGGTTTTGCCGAAAAGGATCATCAAATCGGTCAGACCGGATCGGTCGTGCGACCAAAGCTCTACATCGCCTGCGGCATTTCAGGACAGATTCAGCATCGCGCCGGGATGGAAGAATCCCAGAAGATTATTGCGATCAATAAAGATTCCGAAGCGCCGATTTTCAACATTGCTCATATGGGAATCGTCGGCGACCTGAATGAGATTATTCCGGTGATGCTGCGCTATTTGAAGGAGGAGGGATAATGGCTAATTACTATAACGATAACCGGAAGTTTTATTTCGAGAAAACAGAACTGCAGGATATTGTCAGCAACCTGGAAAACAATTTTCAGGATAATGGTTCTGAAGCGCTGCATTCCTACGATGAAGCGTTAAAATGGTATGATATGGTCCTGAAAAATGCCGGAGATATCTGTGTCAATTTTATCGCGCCCCGCGCTGAAGCCGTGGATGAACAGGGACCAACCTACCGGACCGGAATTGTTGAATGGGCTCCCGAAACCCGGGAGAATATGGAAACTCTGACTCGTTCGGGATACATGGGCGGAATGTTGCCACGAAAATATGGCGGTCTGAATCTGCCGGTGACGGTTAACACGGTCATCGTTGAGATGGTTTCCCAGGCGGATGCCAGTTTGATGAATCTTTTTGGCTTGCAGGATATCGCAGTAACGATTAATAAATTCGGTTCCGAAGAACAAAAAGACCGGGTGCTGCCCAAATTCTGCAGTGGCGAAGTCAGCGGTTCCATGGCGCTCACCGAACCCGACGCCGGGAGTGATCTGCAAGCTGTAGCATTGCGGGCGATTGAGAAAGACGGAGAGTGGTATCTCGACGGTGTAAAACGCT
>JAHIOG010000614.1 GCA_018895675.1 bacterium | reverse complement strand
TTCCGTACACACGCCTGGGTTTTCATATTCCCTGGTTCCGGTTGCCGTCGATTGAAAAGCCCGCTCAGGGAGATATTTTAATATTTAAATACCCTGTGGATCCGTATGTACACTACGTAAAGCGATGTGTCGCGGCGCCGGGTCAAACAATTGAAGTAGTTAATAAAGAAGTATTTGTCGATGGGGAACGGTTTACAGATCCACCTCATTCGAAATATATCGGACCGACAACATATTCAAAATACTGGAAAGACCCTGGTATTTTTCCGCGAGGCGCCGGAAATCAGGATAACTATGGACCTGTTTATGTTCCGGCAAAGGGAGATACATTACGATTGGGTGAGTATCCCACTCAATTATTAAAAAATGTAGTGGAATTATCCCATCACACATTCTATGTCCAGAACGGTAAACTGGTTATTGACGGAGAGCCGCGGGCTTTTTATATCGTTGAACAAGACCATTATTTTATGATGGGCGACAATCGGGACAACAGTCTGGATAGCCGCTTCTGGGGTTTTGTGCCCCATGATTTAATTGTCGGGCGCGCTATGATAGTCTGGCTTTCTTATAATAAGACCATGCCGCTATATCGTATCACTGAGATATTCCGCTGGAATCGTGTCGGTAAGATCCTGTCGTGAGAAGCTAAAGTATAGAGTTGTTCGATGAGTTTTGAGGATGATGAGATTTTCCCGCTCGTGTTTTGTAATGAAAAGTTATCCTTTATTAGTATTCCCAAGCTGGGGACTGGGAATGAGTTATTCAGTTTTGTGATAAAAAGTCATCTTTTATTAAATTTTATCCAATCAACATGAGGAGTTAATGAAAAAAGAATCCAAGCAACAATTAATAAAACCGGGTGTAAAACAGGAAATAAAATCCTGGGCGTTGATCATTCTGATTGCGCTGGGTATCAAACAAACAATTATCGCGTCTTACCATGTGCCGACAGGCTCGATGGAAAATACGATCATGACCGGAGATTTTCTGTTTGGCAATAATTTTATCTACGGATCCCGCACGCCGGACTGGATCGGAATTCCCTACACCCGTATTGGTGTTCATATTCCCTGGTTCCGTTTGCCGTCGATTGAAAAGCCCGCTCAGGGAGATATTTTAATATTTAAATACCCTGTGGATCCATATGTTCACTACGTAAAACGATGTGTCGCCGCGCCGGGTCAGACAATTGAAGTAGTTAATAAAGAAGTATTTATCGATGGTGAACGATATAAAGATTCATCTCATTCGAAATATATCGGACCGACAACATATTCAAAATACTGGAAAGATTTTAATATTTTTCCGCGAGGCGCCGGGAATCGGGATAACTATGGACCTGTTTATGTTCCTGCAAAAGGAGATACGCTTCGGCTTGGCGAATTTCCGACTCAGCTTTTAAAAAACGTTGTGGAATTATCCCATCACACATTCTATGTCCAGAATGGTAAACTGGTTATCGATGGGATTGAACAGGATTATTATATCGCTGAACAGGATTTCTACTTTATGATGGGTGATAATCGCGATAATAGCCTGGACAGCCGTTTTTGGGGTTTTGTGCCCTTTGATCTGGTTGTTGGCAAGGCGATGATCGTCTGGCTCTCATTTGATAAGACCATGCCGTTATATCGAATAACAAAGCTATTCCGCTGGAACAGGGTCGGTAAAATCCTATCGTGAGACCGGTAATTCATAATTCTATGTAAATATGCTTATAAGACTTAGAGAACATATACAAAGTCGTTTTTTATTTAACCTACTCATTTTCTTTATTTTTCTACTGCTATTTTTAAGTGTTGGTCATGATTATTTTCATAATCACGAACCGGATTTAAGACATCATTATGATTGTCCCGCACACCAAATATTTTTAATATTTAGTTCCGGTATTGTATTTAATTTTATATTCTGTATTTTCCTGTTAGTTTGTTTATATCATTCAATAATTAAACTTTATTCAATCTGTTCATTTAATTATTGCATTTATGAACCTCGTGCGCCGCCCTTTTAAATTTATCAAAAAATAAAACTGCATTAAAAACTGTCACTGAAATAAAACTGATCAAATTTGTAATTATCAAAATTTGAGAGGGAATAAGTTATGTATATTAGAAAGAAAAATATCTTCACTTCAGTATTTATTATGAACATTTTATTCTTTTTAATTTTTAATAACATAAGTCATGCTGAGTCAAGACCTGGAAATTTAAAAGGATTAGTTCTGAAAAGTGATAATACTCCTTTATCTAATGCAAATATCATTTTACCAAATTTAGAACGTGGCGCCAGAACCAATAATCGAGGCGAATTCATTATTACCCAAGTACCTGCAGGCACTTATCAAGTTGCTGTTAAGTATATCGGGTATGAACCTGAAATAAAGATAATTAATATTGTGCCTGGCCAAACAGTTGAAGTTGAATTTACTTTGAATCGAACTGTATTAGCATCCGAGCCTGTTGTGGTAACCGGCAATCCAATAGCCTCTGATCCATTGAATACACCGCAGGATATTAGTTGCCTTGGCGGTCGTGAGAAAATTCGTATGCAGTCAACCTCGTTAGGAAAAATGATTGAGTCTATTCCCGGGATTTATAATATGACAGCAGGTTCTGTCGCTGGTAAACCGATCATTCGTGGTCAAACAGGTGAACGTATTCGTATTTTAAGCGATGGAATTGCTCAAGAGTATCAACAATATGGCGAACGCCATGCCCCCAATATCGATTCTTTTAATTATGATCGTATTGAAATTATAAAAGGCGCTGCCAGTTTGCTTTACGGCTCAGATGCCCTGGGTGGCGCGGTTAATTTGATTCCCTATCGATTTCACATTGCTACGGGAGAAAAAGCTGAATTTGATGGTTCATTAACAAGTGCTTATCACTCAAATAATAATGAATACATGGCAGGCTTGAAATTTGGCGGCACGAAAGGGAAATTCGGTTTTACAGGCTCTATTGTGCGACGAAATGCAGGAAATTTCCATACGCCTGATGTCGAACCTTTCTCAAAGACTCAGAAAAGAGGTGACCCTAAATTTACAGGGGAAATTGACCATACCGATTTTGAGCAAATTAACGGTTCTTTAGCTTTGGGCTACTTGACTTCGACTGGTCTTCTTTCATTCAACTACGATCATTACTTGAACGAAAATAATTTCTTGTTACCGCCTGGCTCGCCAATAGGATTAAGACTTGAAAATCAAATTGCCACTCTAAAAGGTAATTTGTCATTTGGTCGGTTCATTTTACAGCCCAAATTCAGCTATCAAAGAAATCACAGACAAGCAGCCATACCTGGCAATTCACGTGATGTGTTGCCTGATTTGCCTGATGTCGATTTGGTGCTTGATGTTTATACGGGGCGTTTTGAAGTAAAAAATGTGAATACTTTAAATTTATCAGGTACTACCGGAGCTGAAATAAAGTATTATGATCATGCAAACATCGGCAAGGTGCCACTGCAGCCTACAGGTTATTTTACCAATCTTGCCCTATTTAGCTTTGAAGAGTGGAAAACTGAGAAATTCACCTTCAATTTCGGGACTCGATTTGATAGTCGTTCTCAAAAGTTTTTAGGTTCATCAGACAATCCGTTATTACCCGCAGATGATGAGCGAAATTATTCTTCTATATCGGGCGCATTGGGGATCTCGTATAAGCTGTTAAAACATTTGACCGCAGCTGCAAATATTGGTCGGGGGTTTCGCACACCGAGTTTCTACAATCTTTATGTATATGGCTATCATGGCGGTGTATTTGCTTTTCAGATTGGAAATCCGGACCTTGAAAATGAAACATCATTTGATATAAGTTCATCTATGCGTTTTCGTAGCAACACTGTTGAAGCGATAGCGACGATATTTCAAAACAGAATTAATAATTATATTTTTCTGTATAATGCGCCCGATCATCCATTAGCGCCAGCTCCTGATGAAGCGTCTTTTGTATTTGCTCATGAGCAGGCAGATGCTTTACTCACTGGATTGGATATAAGTATCAAAGCAAATCTGCTTGACTGGCTTGTAATTGGCGGAAATTATTCCATGATTAACAGTGAATTCACCGACGGTCCTCACGATGGCAAGGGCCTGCCTTTAATGCCTGCTGATCGAGTCAATGCCGAAATAAAATTCATTTTACCTAATACCTCTTTAATTCATTTGCCGTATATTTTGCTAAATGTGAAATATGTAAATGACAAATCGGCAGCAGGTATTTATGAACCTTTTGGACAATTTGATGACGGCATTGGGCCTGATATTCCATTTGGAGTTGCTTCAACGGAAGCTTATACGCTGTTGAATTTAGGAATCGGATTTGATATAGATTTCTTTAATAATCAAATAAATTTTGATCTGGAAATTACAAATTTACTTGATGAAGATTATCGTGATTTTTTAGATACATACAAAGGCTATGTGCTTTCACCTGGTCGTAGTGTTAATGTTAGATTAAATATACCTTTTAGTATATAGTGTCATGTCAAGCCTTTATTGTCAGATAAATATAAGCATGAGATTAACATCGCAATTCATTATCTCAAAGAGATGTCTTCGACACAATGTCATTATGTTAAGAAAGTGAACAATCAAGCCGACTAAAGTCGGACAAAGCTGATTATTTTCATACAACCCACCGAATAAATTCGGTGGTTAAAGTTTAACCTAACTGATTACTCAAGCAAATTGTAACCATTCACTTTAGTGAATGGGAAATAACTCGCTCTCATTATTTTTCCGACTTTAGTCGGTCTTATTCTTAATTTAGAAAGGTGTTAAGCATTCGCGGGCAATATCCGACATTTTGAACTTGACACGACACTAGCCTGAATAATTCATCCCGGGTGCTCGGGATGAATTTAAAGGTTATGTTAAATGGTTTTTCATTTTCGGTCATTGTATAAATTCCAGAGCAGCAGTTTATGAGTTTTTCTGAATGCTTCAAGGCCTTTAGAGTAAGCTTTGCCTTTTCTAAGATCGCAGCTATAATACAGGACAAATTCTAATTGAGGATTTGTGTCGTATTCGCGGTCAAACTGAGCGGCAATATTGTTTGCAGGCAGTGTCAAAATTCCCATGATTTTAGATAAGTCAAAGGATAAACCGTTTTTCCCCGAAGCCGGTTCATAACTTTTATAGATCAGTTCGGCACAGGTCAATTCATAATCAGACAGCATATTAAACGTATAATCATACTCGCGCCCCCAGAATTGAAACGCAATTTCGATAGCCTGGGCAATGTCTGTTTTATTTAGTCTTGGACGCAAACAGGCTGCATGATCGGATATTCCGACCGATTTTGAGACGGAGTGAAATACAATGCCCGCTCTAAGACCTTCAATAATCCGATTGTATTCACCATCATCTCCGGCTATATAGGCGGAATAGGCTTCGGGATAATGTCTTTCCAGGTAATCTGAAAAATTGGCGCATTTGGGATCTTTATTGCAATATAAATCGATAATTTCAGATGTATTGCTCCAACTCTTTAATTCTTCCGGACTACCAATATAAAGAGCGGCGTGTGTCCAAAATCCAGGAATTCCCAGGTTAGACAGATACCATTCTTGTCTTTCAAGTAAAATATCACCAGGCTTTGCCTTTTGAATGAGCCTTTTACACTGCCGTTTTGAAATAAACCCATCTTTACGCTGTGTAAGGCGCGTGTGTCCCATAAATAATGCGAAATTTTTTTGAATGGGAAAAAGTACATCCTGAGTCTTGTCTTTAAATGTATCCAGAATATTTTGAACTAAGTTGGAAATCCCTTCTGATTCCAGCTTTTGTTTGCAAAGGGGGTATCTTTCTTCAATTAGTTTTGTAAGGTATTGCCCGTCTTTATTTGATCGAAGATTCTCTGTTGAGACTGGTGCTATAGGGTATTTTTTCAACATTTCTTTGTAACCCGAATAACCTTCTGCCAGTTCGTAAAACTCTTCAATATGTACAATTTGCCATTTTATGTTAGTGTATTGCCCACGTAGAATACCGTACTCCGGAATCGGTTCGTTAAATAAAACCTCAAAGGGAGCGATATTAGCGATATTTTCAATAATATCAAGCCCGGAAGAATAGAAAAGTAAATAGGCAGCATAACTTATTAGATAGGCATCTAACTGATCTCTAATTTTAAAACTTTCAACATGTTTATATTCTAAGATGAGCTTTTGCAATACAATCGATAGATCTAGATATTGTGCCCAAATTTGCTTTATCTCTTTTCTTTGTGTATGAGTGAGAATCGAAGGTCTTTCATCTCTAATTGACTTAAAATAGCCCTCCATAAAATTGTGCAGATTACTCATCTTCCGATCTATTAATACCAGGGAACTTGCATCAGAAACAATTTTTTCACGAAGAGCTGGTCCCCGCAGATCAGCAAGCGAAGAATGGTTTTTGGGTATCTTATATTTATTGTATCCAATCATACAAACTGATGCAGACAGAGTACATATGAAGATTATAATGTATGAGATAGTGCGCCTATTATTTCCGCTTTTGTTTTTAAATATTCGAAACCTGTTCATTCTGCTTTTTTGAAATCGTATTTGTTTTTGATCAGTCAAACAATTTGTGAATTTTTCGATATTGATATTAATCCAAAGCTGTAAAGCATGCGTGGGCTCTATATTGTTATCATAAATTGAATTTATAGAAAAATATACGCCAGAATGACTGCTACTAACAGTCCCGGCAGCATATTGACTACTTTGATCTCTTTAATTTCGAGAATGTTGATACCCAGTCCGATCAGTATTAACCCACCGACTGCCGACATTTCATCGATCACAATTTCATTGAAGAATTCACCAAGCCAGCCCGCGAAAAGGGTCAATCCACCCTGATAGATGAGCAGTGGGATCACTGAAAAAATCACACCGATGCCCAATCCTGCGGATAATGCAACTGATGAAAACCCATCCAGCATAGATTTGGAAAGGAGTAGGTTAGGTCTGCCGCCCAGTCCTTCTTCGAAGGCGCCCAGAATTGTCATAGATCCCATGCAAAAGAGCAGAAAGGCGGTGATCAAACCGTCGGTGAATTTATCATTATCCGATCTGACTTTTTGTTTAAGATAGTCGCTAAAGCGATCCAGGGCGCTGTCGATGGAGAGTAACTGTCCGATAATTGAGCCGATTACGATACTGAAGATCATGATGAGATAATGATTTGTCTTAGCAGCCATGGTAAATCCCAGGAACAGGGTAAAGAGTCCGATTCCCTGAAATACGATTGTCGTAATTTTTTCAGGTAATCGCTTATGCAGCATTAAACCGATTATGCTGCCCAGGATGACCGTACCTGCGTTAACGATGGTTCCCAGCATGGATAATTACGTTTTTTCCTCGGGAATGATAATCCAGCCGATGATATAGGTAACCACTAATGGAAAAACCCCTGTAGCGATAGCGGCGAATACGAACAGCAATCGAATGACTGTAGGATCAATATTAAACATTTCACCTAATCCTCCGCAAATACCTGCGAGTTTCTGATCGGTAATCGAACGGTAAATCTTTTTCATAGTTAATCTCCTTACTCCAAAATCATGGTTAAAATATACAAGCATTTAGA
Source organism: bacterium (assembly GCA_018895675.1). GTDB lineage: Bacteria > Fidelibacterota > UBA2242 > UBA2242 > UBA2242 > UBA9312. The sequence goes on along the minus strand of JAHIOG010000614.1, from coordinate 6,830 downwards.
GTACAGAAACAGTCAAATTTGTTGTCAGGGCGATAAATCCGAGGCAAATTTCTGTGAGATGTTTAACATTCGTTAATTAGTGTCAAGAATTGTTTGTAAGGTATTGCCGTCCAGCTTTCAGCCTGCATGGCGCCGTTTTCCCGGCTGATTAGAGACACCTTGGTTGCTGAAATGGCATCCGGGGCTTCGTAAATGTCCATAAAGTCGTATTTACCGAGTAGGGCATAATGGGCAATAAATTTGACTTCCGGGCATTTGTGTTTTACCTCATCCAACCACTGCCGTCCCAACTGTTCCCGGTTTTTCATCTTGGCTGACATTTCCGGTGATAGTTTGGTCATGAGTACAAAAGTTTGCATAACATCCTCCGTTTGATATTACATATTTAATTTTAGGAGAAAAGCGTTAAAAATTCAACAATTATTATAAAAGAAAGATCGTAACTTCTCAGCTATATAAAGTGAACAAGTTTTATTCTCGTTCCGGGACTCCCCGCCTGACAGCCTGTCGGTAGACAGGTCGGGCAGGTGCTGCACAACGGCACTTAGCTCGGTTGCAGAAAAACATTAACCATCCGGCAGCTGCCGGATGGGATAGAATGGCTTCTACCTGTCGTCCCGACTTTAGTCGGGTTACTCACCGAATAAATTCGGTTTGCATTGCTGGAAGTATCAAATCCACTCAATAAATTGCCTGCCTGATCGGCAGGAGTGGTTAATGTTTATATTTTCGTCTCGGGGTTTTGATATGGAAGGCTACAGAGTAAAGCCCTGTTGCCAAAAGAAAATTATAAAGCCTGACATGTTTGCGGCTGAGCTACGAAAAACCATTCACTGTTCACCGGATTTTTTCTTTTGCTATTTTTAAAAATATTTAGAAATTAATAATAAGGTGACGAACCAAAAATCTATAGAATGTATTTATCTGCCTTTGATTAGATATAGTGTGACATGAAATAGTGGTTGTTCCGGTCGATAGGGATTAAGTTGTATAGACGAAAATTAATTAAAATTATATGGAACGAGGAGTGAATCGATGTTAAGTATATGTAGTGTCGCAATAGTGCTCCTAACAATTGCTGTTATTTTACTCATTCGAGCGGGATTTCAGAAAAATAAAAACCAAATCTATATTTACAAACCGCTATCAACGACATGGGTTATCCTGATTGCGCTGATCCCTTTGCTATTCAAACAGGATATGTCTGTAGGATACTCGATTTGGATTATTGTAGCGCTTCTGTTTTCAATGGGAGGCGATATAGCACTTATGTTTCAGGAGAAAGCTCAAGCATTTCGAATCGGTTTATTATTTTTCCTGATTACTCATATTCTTTATGCCGTCGCATTTTCTATTTTTGCCGGGATGAACCAGCAGGAACTACCTATTATCATTGTGCTGGGAATCATTGCTGCAATCTGTTATATGTATCTCTATCCCGGTCTGGGATCGATGAAAATTTCAGTGCTGTTATACATTTTAACAATTACATACATGCTTAATCGTGCGATAGCAACACAATTCAGTCCAAATTTCAGTAACCGTCAGGCATGGTTGATCACAATTGGCGCCGGCTTATTCTATATCTCCGACCTGATTTTAGCCATCAACCGCTTCAGGATTTCATTTCAATATAACCGTATCAGTCTGGCATTTTATTATTCCGGACAGTTATTAATTGCATTAAGTACTGTTTTATAGTAATATTAGTCTTTAAAACAGAATAAGAGGGGAAAATATGATGGAAGCGTTAAAAGAATTCTTTAGTCCCGAAATTATCTGGTTCATCCTTGGACTGGCAATGTTGCTGTCAGAATTTATTATGCCCGGGCTGATTATCGCCTTTTTTGGATTTGGCGCCTGGGTTGTGGCAATATTATGCCTGATAATACCTGGAATGTCAATTAATCTGCAACTGTTTATCTTTATCATCTCGTCGGTTGTATTATTGTTGGCTTTACGGAAGCAGGTTGCTAAAGTGTTTAAAGGTTTCGAAAAACAGAAGAATGTCGCCGCTGAGGATGTGGATGGTTTTATCGGACACAGAGCAACGGTGGTTAAAGAAATCGGTAAAAACAAAAAGGGGAAGATCGAATTCCATGGCACGAATTGGGATGCCGAAGCCGATGTCGATATAGCCGTCGGTGAAATGGTGGAAATAATTGGCAAAGACAGTATAACGTTAAAAGTAAAATCATTGGAATAAGGAGGATATTATGACGTCGTTTACAGTAATATTGATAGGTATTATTCTTTTTGCCTTAGTTGTATTTTTTCGGACGATTCGAATCGTTCCACAGAAAGTTGCCGTTATTATTGAGCGGTTGGGAAAATATCACAACACCCTTGAAGCCGGTTTTCATGTCTTAGTTCCGTTTATTGACAAAGTTGCTTATAAACATACGCTAAAGGAGCAGGCGATTGATGTACCGCCGCAAGTATGCATTACGAGAGATAACATTTCTGTTGAAGTGGATGGGATCCTATATATGCAGGTTGTGGATCCGAAAAAGTCTTCTTATGGAATCAACAATTATCAATTTGCATCAACCCAGTTGGCTCAAACGACGATGCGCAGCGTGATTGGCAAGATGGAACTCGATAAAACCTTTGAAGAAAGAGACACAATCAATAGTGCAATTGTTGAGGCAGTTGATAAAGCCTCCGATCCCTGGGGCGTCAAAGTTACCCGCTACGAAGTGAAAAATATCGTGCCGCCGCAGAGTATCAAGGATGCTATGGAAAAACAGATGCGCGCCGAACGGGAAAAGCGCGCTTTGATTGCGGAATCAGAAGGTGATAAACAGGCTAAGATTAATCGTGCGGAAGGTGACAAACAGGAAGCGATTGCCCGTTCCGAGGGAGAAAAACAGAAACGAATCAATGAAGCAGATGGACGTGCGGAAGAAATTAAAAAAGTTGCTATTGCAACGGCTGAAGGGATTCGTGAGATTGCTAAAGCAATCAATGAAAAGGGCGGATTAAATGCCGTCAATCTGCGTGTTGCAGAACAGTATCTGAATGAATTTGGGAAATTAGCAAAAACAAATAATTCTATCATTATTCCATCCGATTTATCCGATATTGCCGGAATGATAAAATCTGTGACGACAGTATTAAAAAATCAAAAAAATGAATAAGCGGGATTGAATGTGATATACCAGCGTGGCTTATTTCAGGGAGCCGTTGGCTTTGATTTGTTTGAGCAATCATGGTTTCCGGAAGATGATGTAAAAGCGGTTGTATTATTGATTCATGGGCTTGGTGAACACAGCAGTCGATACGAACATGTCGCGGAATTTTTAACGTCCAAAAACATTGGAATTGAGACATTTGATTTGCGGGGACATGGAAAATCCGACGGAGCCAGAGCATTTGTCCGCTCTTTTGATGAATATTTACAAGATGTCGAGATATTTTATTCCAGAGTATTGGGGCGTCACCCTGATTTGCCGCTATTCATATACGGTCACAGCATGGGCGCCACGATCAGCGCACTATATGTAATTACACGGAATCCTGATATCAATGGTGTATTGCTAAGTGGGATTTTATTGAAAATTGGCGATGATATTCCGCCTATACTCATCAAAATGTCGTCCATCATCGGTAAATATGCGCCCAAAATGAAGACAACAAAACTGGATGCAAATTCCTTATCACGGGATCCGAAGATTGTAGAAAATTACGACAATGATCCGTTGAACTATCGAGCGGGAATTCCCGCCAGAACGGGGTTAGAGCTGATAACTGCCATGCGACGGATACAGGTTCAGATGGAAAAAATCACTCTCCCGATCATCATCATGCACGGTTCTTGTGACAAGATTACCAATCCCGACGGCAGTATAGACCTTTATGAAGCGGTAGCTTCGAACGATAAAACCCTGAAAATGTACAACGGCTTCTATCATGAGATCCACAATGAACCGGAAAAGAATCGTGTTTTTGAGGATATCTTTAGCTGGATCAATGATCATCTGGGTAATGATCAGGAAAAATAACTTCATTTATAATAAGAAAAATAAAGGTTTACTGAACTTATAAGCAGTTTTCAAAAGTTTTGTCCAATGAAACGATGTTCTTTGACTATGTAAATAATTTTGATATTGCTTATATTTCCCTATATGAATAAGCAAATAAAATCGGGTATCGGAAGCAGCTATGAATGAATTAATCGCTATTGTCGATGACGAACCGGATATTTTAGAACTTGTATCAATTCACCTCGAAAAGGCAAACTATAAGACTGTTAAATTTGATAATGCAGAGAGATTTTTAACATTCCTCAAAGAAAAAACTCCGGATTTATTGATTCTGGATTTGATGCTGCCGGATATTGACGGCATCGAAGTCTGTAAACAACTTAAGTCAGATAAAAAAACATCTTATTTTCCTATTATTATGCTGACAGCCAAAGGTGATGAGTTTGATAAAGTCCTCGGTTTAGAACTTGGCGCCGATGATTATATCACCAAGCCCTTTTCCACCCGGGAACTAGTTGCCAGAGTGAAAGCGGTACTACGGCGAAATCGGATTGAAACTTCAGAATCCACGATCAACATCAACAATGACCTGGTTATCGATCTCCAGCGCTATAGCGTTACCGTCAACGGTCATCCGGTTGATCTGACCTCAACGGAATTCAATATTTTAAAAGTTCTTGCCACTAAACGAGGCTGGGTCTTTTCCCGGGAACAGTTATTACAACACCTCTGGGGTGATGAAAAGATTGTTATTTCACGGACGATTGATGTTCATATCAAGCATATACGCGAAAAACTTGGAACGGCGTCAAAATACGTCAAAAATGTTAGAGGGGTAGGGTATAAGTTAGAATGATTAAAAAGAATAAATTTTTCATCAAGATTTTTAGCGGCTATATTATTGTAATCCTTATCTTATCTTCGTTATTACTCTTCATCTCCTTCCGGTATATAAAAAATCATTACATTAATTCTCTAACCAATGATCTGGTACATCTAAATTGTTCTATCGAAGACATGATATGTCCTTTGTTAATGACGAATGAAATTGATCAATTAGATGAATATGTCAAAAAACTTGGCAAGAGAATCAGTACACGAATAACTGTAATTGACCGATCCGGAGCGGTTCTGAGTGATTCTGAAAATGATCCTGGAAAAATGGAAAATCACGGCTACAGGGCGGAAATAAAAGATGCTTTTCAAGGCAATATGGGACGCTTTATTCGATTTAGCAAGACCATGCAACAGACAATGCTTTATGTCGCGACGCCAATAGAAAAGAATGGGAATATTATTGCGGTCTTACGAACAAGTTTATACCTGTCTGATGTAGATAATTTGTTAAATACATTGCGAATCCGCATTATCAATATAACGCTGATTGTGATTCTGTTTGTTCTAATAGGAGTACTAATTTATAGCAATAATTTATATCGCCCGGTAAAGGAACTTGTTGCTGCATCCCGAAAGATTGCAGATGGTGATTTTAATACGAGGGTAATTCTAAAACGGAAAGATGATTTCAAAAAACTTGCAGAGACCTTTAATATGATGACCCGGAAGTTGAAAGATTCCTTTGAAGAAATATCTTTACAACGGGATCAACTGAAAACAATCATATCCTCTGTTCACTCGGGGTTATTTGTAATTGATAAGGATGACAGAGTAATTCTTCATAATGATAGTTTCAAAAACATTTCAAAAACCGAAGAGATTGCGAAGAAACATTACTGGGAAGTCTTGCGTGATCCTGATTTACTGAATTTAATCAAGAATGTCCGGCAATCCGGGAATGATACAACCAGTGAAATCAATATTGGTTCTAAAACATATCTATGTAGTGTTAGTCATATTCCGGCTAATGAAGAAATTGTCATTATTTTTCATGACATATCAGAGATCATGCGTTTGCAGCAGCTGAAAAAAGATTTTATCGTGAATATTTCCCACGAATTGCGGACACCGCTGACGGCGATCAAGGGTTTTGTGGAAACCCTTGAGGATGATTTTATTCCGGAAAATAAACGCTATCTGGAAATTATTGAACGGCATACGGATCGATTGATTAATATTGTGAATGATTTGCTGCTGTTGGCGGAAATCGAAGATAATTCACAGCTACAGATTGAAGAGGTCAATATAGCTCAAATGCAGACTGATTTAATAAAATTATTTGCAGAGAAAACAGACACAAAGAATCTTCAACTGGAATGGGAAATTGCGGATGAGCTGACGACTATTTCAGGTGATCCGTTCAAATTGGAACAGGTGCTTATCAATTTGCTGGATAATGCCGTAAAATATACCGATAAAGGCAAAATAAAGATCAGGTTTTCACAAATCTCTAATAATACATTAATAGAAATCGAGGATACAGGCATTGGTATTTCCAAAAAGCACTTGTCGAGAATATTCGAACGGTTTTATACGGTTGATAAATCACATTCCCGTCAATTGGGCGGAACCGGATTAGGTTTGTCTATTGCTAAACATATCGTGCTTCTGCATAACGGGCGTATCGATGTTGAGAGTACGCCGGGAACGGGTACGACATTTAGTATTTGGTTGCCGAGGGATAAGGCTTAAAAGGCGCTTAGTTTTAAGATAGTGATTATTAAACCTTGATGGAATCATAAAAAGTATAAAAAATTGTCATTCTGAACGAGGTACGAGTGAAGAATCTCTATTGGGTTCTCGTTGGAGATTCTTCTTCGCTTCGCTCATCAGAATGACACATATGATCACTTTTTACGAAACCATCAAACCTTCCGGGTTCCAAAACCGGGAAGGTTTTTTGTTGTTATTCTTAACCAAATCTTAACAGAAACTTTAACCGCATTT
>JAHIOG010000670.1 GCA_018895675.1 bacterium | reverse complement strand
GGGCAAACGCCACCGCACACTGGTGGGTTGGGCAACCATCATGATCGAGAAAGTGCGTCGCTGGCAGCCAGAACGGCAGATCGTTGTGGTCGGTGATGGCAGTTATGCGGCGGTCGCCCAAGTCAATCACCCGGTCAAGGCGCCGCAGGCCTTCCTTTTTGAGGATGAATGGGGCGTCATCCGCCTCGAAGTGTCGGTAGTTGATTAGTATGCGCACCAAGTTGAGCCCCAAAGACTGGATATAGGCGGCATCAGCATCGGTGAAAAAGTCATCCAGCAGCCGTTCAAAGAAGAAGGCCGCTTTTTCATCCCCCAGGGCGTTGTGAATTGCCCGGCGCTGGGCCGATTCGTTGGCGGGAAAACCGAAGATGAAGTTTTCCCAGTTCATCCAGCCCCCCAGACCCACGCCACGCAGCAGGGTGGGGGTGCCGCTTGATTCTACGAATTGGCCGGCATTGATCTGGAGCATTTCAGCGTCTACAGGTTACCAGCCGGCCGGCTGGCAACTCTCTTTTCCAGCCAGTCCAGCCACAGGCCCAGCCCCACCTGGCTGTAGGCTGAGGTCTCGATGATGGGTAGCCCGGGATGAATTTTAAGGGCATTCTGCTTGCACTTTTCCAGGTCAAAGCGCAGAAAGGGCAGCAGGTCCATCTTTGTCAACACCAGGGCTGAGGCCAGGTGGAAGGCCAGCGGGTATTTGAGCGGTTTGTCCTCGCCTTCGGTAATGCTCATCAGCACCACCTTCTCGGTCTCGCCCAAGTCGTACTCCGCCGGGCAGACCAGGTTCCCGACGTTCTCGATGAACAGCAGGTCAATGGCGTCCATCGGCAGGCTTTCGAAGGCTTTTTGCACCAAGTTGGCTTCCAGGTGGCAGGCCGAAAGGGTGTTGATCTGCACCACCGGAGCGCCGGTTTGAGCAATGCGCTCGGCATCATTGGCGGTCTGCTGGTCACCTTCGATGACCGCACAACGCACCGCTCCCTGCAGGGCACGGATGGTTTCCACCAGCAGGGTTGTCTTGCCCGAGCCGGGCGAGGAGATGAGGTTGAGCGCCAGGATGCCGCGTTGTTTGAGGAAGGCGCGGTTGTCAGCGGCAGTGCGCTCGTTTGCTGCCAGGATGTTCTCCTGTAAGGTGATGATGCGGATGGGTTCTGTCATTTTCTCCTATGCGCCGGAAATGGATTTTACCACCATCTCCCTTCCCTGGCGGATCTCAAAGTTCTCGCCCTCGCACGCCGGGCAGCACAGGTCCTCCAGGTCGCCGGCGTATTCGTCCTCACAATCCAGGCAGTAAAGCAGCAGGGGCGGGCGCAGCACTTCCAGCTGGGCGCCTTCTGCCAGGGTATTCTGGCTGACGAACTGCCAGGCAAATTCCAGGGCGTGGGTTTCCACGCCGCTGAACTGTCCGATTTCCAGTACCAGCCGGGTGATGCGCTCCAGGTGGTTTTGTTCAGCGGCCTGCTGGACAATTTTGAGTATGTTTTCGGCGATGCCAACTTCGTGAATGGAGCACCTCTCAGAAACGTCAGGGATGAGGTTATTTTATCAGGGATAAAAAAGGTAAAATTGAATCATCAATCAACACAGTTCATTGTATTCTTATCATCCCATGGTTCCTCTTCATCCCTGATAATTAAAAATTATCCAATATCACACTCATCCCTTCCCGGTGATTTTGTTCCACAGCAGGCCAAACACGGCTTCCTGGCGGATTTTTCGCCACAGCGCCGGGTTGGTGGGGTACATGCGCACGGTTTTGGAGCGTAGCTCCATGCGGATGGCGCCGTTGGGGCAATTTGAAGCGCACAGGCCGCAGCCGACGCACAGCTCCTGGCGGTAGATCTTGCGTTTGTCTACCATCTGGATGGCTCCGGTGGGGCAGACCTCGGCGCAGTCGCCGCAATGCTCGCATTTTTCAGGGTTGTAGACCGCCACGTAGCGCGAGGGCGCCGAGGCGTTGGTCTGGCCGCGGGCGATGGTCTTCATGAGCACACACGAGCAGGCGCAGCAATTGCACAGCGAGCTGATATCGCCCTGGCAATTGTCCACGTTGTGCACCAGGCCTTGTTTTTCGCAATCGGCCAGGATCTCCAGCGCTTCGGATTCAGTGATCTGGCGGGCAATTTTACTCTCGATCAGTGTCTGTGCCAGTTCGTTGAATACAAAACAAGTCTCCAGCGGGTGCTTGCAGCCTTTGCCCACCACCTGCTTGGCCTTGCGGCAGTAACATTCCGCCACGCCGATCAAAGTGACATCCTTGCGGATCATCTCGGAGACGATGTCCACCGGTAGTACCTGACGCGGGTCGCTGACGGCCATCTGCACCGGCACTTCGCCGGCTGCCTTGCCGGTCAAAATACCCTCCACCGGCAGCACGCGGTAATAAGGGGTGTGCGAAGGCATCGCGCCCGTGGCGCCTTCAATGATCGTGTCAAAGAACTCGGCGAAGATGCGCCGGCGGGGTGTGTCTTCCTGCTTGCGTACCTGCTGCTCCGACATGAAGGCCGGGTTGCCGCGTTCATACGAGCGGCCTTCCGGCTTGTCATAGGAAAGGATCAAGCCTTCGGGCGCCATACGTTCCAGGGCGGCGTGCAGCCGTTCCAGCGGGATGCCGGCTTTCAGCGTCTTCTTTTCGATCTTATCTTTGGGGATATAGCCGGCGAAGGGGATCAGAAAGAACACCTGCAGCTCTTCCGGTGTGACCGTATCTCGCAGGGCTTCCTTGAATTTCTCTTTGCCGGGGATGACCCCCAGCATGAATTCATAATAACGGCACAGGTCCTCATACAGGTCTTTGGTGGGCATGGTTTCTCCTTTTCTAGGGTCGGTTGCGGGTCAAATTGGTTCTTCCACATGGACGGATGCCGGTGGGGGAGTGGGTGGGGTATATGCACTTATTCTATATTATGACTCTTCTGCAATAACTCGCACTTTACCAACTTGCCGCTAGCGCTGGTGGCTTTGCCAAGCGGTACAGGGTCGCCCAGACGGTTTTTGCGAAAGCACAAAAAGAAATACCGGGCTGTTGCAGGGCGATTTTTCCCTGCCCTGGAGCGGTATTTTGTAGTTTTTCTGCCTTTCTTGTGCCTTCCAGATAGCGTTGAATACGCCCTATGTTGGCTATAGCGGCAGAACCAATCAACATACAGGCAACTCGGAACTTACCCCGCACCGGCAATTTGCCGGCCGGGAAAGGATGTTTGACGCTGCGGACGGTGGCTTCGACGGCGGCTCGTAAGTTGCGGCTTTCTTTCCGTTGTTCCTGGCTGCGTCGTCGTCGTTCAGAGGCCTGAGCTTCGGTCTGGGTGAAGCGCAGGTGATACTGCGCATCGCGTTTGCCCAATTTGACAAGACACTTGTCGAGCAATGGACAGGCCGCGCATGTTTCAGCGGCAAAGTGGGCGACGAAGGCTTTTTGTTGGCTGCTGGTTTGAACCGGTACGCTCTGTTGCTCTGGGCAGATGGCTCCTACCGGTTTGCCATCTTCGTTGAGTTTGAGCGTGAAGTCCGACAGATGCAGTTTGTCCGGGTTAGGGATGCGCCCGCGAATGGCCGTCTGGAGGTGTTCGACATGCTGTTCCTGCAGAGCCTTGTCCGCCTGCGGGCCGCCATGCCCGCCGTCGGTGTAGATCGTCTCCAGGCCAGTGCGTTCCTTCAGGTCAGGCAGCGCTTCGGCCAGCAGCTGGCTGTCGTCGGTGGCGTTGGGCGCGGTCTGCACTTTGGTGATCAGTTGCAGTTGGTTCTCTGGGTCGCAGGTCTCGGTCAGGTTGGCAACGTAGCCCTGGTAGCCCTGGCCGCGTTTTTCACGGTAGGTGGCTTCCAAGTCGTCCGGCGATTGCAGGCTAACGGCGCTGAGGGCCTCGTTGGGTTTGGTCTCTACATCCGTTTCTTTCACCTGGAAGTGTTCGCCAAAGACGCGTTCCAGCACCTGGTAGACCGGCTCGGCGGCGTAGGCTGGCTTCAGTTCGCTCAATAAGCGCTGCATGAATTCGCCAATCCGTTGCAAGTGCGTCCCTGTTTCTTCGCGCTTCATCCGGTATACGAATGCCCGGCATGTCCTTTGAGGTACGGCGCAAACGCTTCCGCATAGCGCTCCTGGTCAACCTCGTTGAGCATGCGCTGCACCCGTTGCAGCACTTCCACCAGCAACTGCACCCGCCCCATTCGCCGAATGTTGCTCGCCACTTGCGTGCTATCCACACTTGCACCTGCGGCAAGCCTGCCCCATGCAGTCCGGGGGGCAGGTGTCCGCTGTTTGCCCGTTTTGAGCTGAAAGGCCGCAATCTGCGCATCGGTCACCTGCTCGAAGGCTCCATCCAACAAGTTGACGCCTGTTTCCTGCATGTGTCGGCTCAAGCGTTCGCGGAAGTAGTACCGAGTAGGCCTTCGGCAGCGTGCGCAACTCGAAGTCGCCTTCGCCCAACTGACGATAGCCAAGCGCATAGCGCACCTGCACGTCATAACAGAACATGTCGTACATCTCTTCGTCCGTCCAGCCGTTGCCTGCTTTTAGATATTCCAATCCGACCAGCACATTGACCGGCTCGTTCGGACGCGAGGGGAAATCGGCGTACAAGACTTCAAACGGTTTTTCATCCAGGCGGCAGAAGAACTCCCGACCGAGTAGGTGCTGCGCATAGAATGTGCCAGCCCAGGAGTTCTCCAGGCGTTTGCGGAGTTTCTCGGGCAGGTCGTCTACGTGGCTGGTGAGCGGAATTTGTGCGCAGCACCTACTCGGCAGGTGATGGTGGTTTTTCTTGCCGAGTAGGTGCTGCGCAAACATCGTTCAGACCTCGAGATTGGGATGGCCTGATTATGCGCAGCACCTACTCGGTATTAAGATTTGCCCATTTTGAGGAGGGTGCAATTTGGATGAATTTTGTCCAGTCGTTTTTGCAGTGGAGTCACTAATCCAAGTAGGAGTAGCAATGTCTCCAGCCAACATGGCATATTTTATATTCTCTCAAGGCCCTGCCCAAGGATACGAAGCGCGCTATCTACTTGATCTTCTGTCACGTTTAATGGTGGTATCATGCAAACAGCCCGACTCCGCGAGCCGGCGCAATAAGTTAACAGGCCCTGTTCTAGAGAGAAGCAAACCAGATCCCAGGCCGCAGATGACTTGGAGGAAGAATTATTCTCCATCTGGATAAACTCCAGAGTTAAGTTTAAACCTGCTCCTCGGACATCTTCGATAATGGGAAATCTTTTTTGCAAAACATGAAGGCCGGCGAGCAATCGGTCACCCATCTCGCGACAGTTCTTCAGTAGATTCTCCGTATAAATAACATCTAAAGTAGCCAAGGCAGCAGCACATGAAATGGGGTCAACTTCAATTTCATTCCATCCGCCTTCCAATAGCCCTGGAACTATACCGTGTTTAATAACAACACAACCTAACGAATATCCATTTGCGATCCCTTTCCCGACAATTGTCAGATCTGGCTTCACATCCAAAGCCTGTGAAGCCAACATCCTTCCTGTCCGTCCAATTGCTGTTGCCCTTTCATCTAAAATAAATAAAACTCTATAACGATCACACAAATAACGGAGAGCAGAGAAAAAGAAAGCGGGAGGGAGAAGGAAACCATTGTCTTCTTCCCCCAGCTCGACAATGATTGCAGAGATCTTAGCAGGTGTCGTGGGCGGGCAAATAAGATCTCGAATGCAAGATAAAAGCTCAGAGATTATGATCTCTATCGTTATCTCGGATATATTTTTGGGCGAAATACAACACTCAACATAATAAGTTGAGGGGTCCGAGTTGTAATCCTGAACCTTATATTCAGCCTTTATCAGAGATGGATTATTAGTATTCATTTGCTGCCTACGTTGGCAATATTTAATCCTGATAACCGCAGAGCGTTTCGTTATAGTTTGTGCCAACCAGACCGCATATCTAACAGCCTCTTCTTCTGTATTAGTGAAAAAGAAAGAATCCAGGCCCAGGGGTAATAATCCTGACAGGGACTTTCTTAATTGATAGATCGTTTTGGAATTATCAAAATTTCCAGCGCTGCGAGAATATTTCTCCATCTGGTTTACAGCAGCAGATAATACCTTGGGATGATTATGACCTAAATTGTTCCCGTTTTTACCAGCTGTAAAATCCATTATTTGCAGATTATTTGTTGTATGCAGATATACTCCGCTTGCCTGGTAAATCCGAAATTTCGTCCCCTCCTTCGAGCTATCAGGAGCCAAGGGGTCAATACCAAATTGGATCAGATCAGAATAGCCAACAGATTCTTTCATAAAGGAATTTTCCATCAAGTAAATCGAAATAGAGCCTCCCTATTTAAGTAACTTTAGAGAGGCTCTATCTGGTCTAGCCTAATTTGTACTTCTTTATAAAGTCTCCCAGAACTTCATCTAGATTGGGCCGCCCTATCTCCTGCAGGTTGTAATACACCCGCGTGCTTGGCTTATTCATCTTCATGATGCGGCTAAGATCGATCGGCGTGCCAACAACCACCGAATCACACTTCGTGTTGTTGATCGTGGCTTCCAGGTCTTTCAACATCACCTCACCGTAGCCCTGCGCTGGCAGTAGTATGCCGATATCCGGATACTGCTCAAAGGTCTCTTTCAGCCTGCCGACAATGTAGGGCCGCGGGTCTACAAGCCCCTTAGCGCCAAACTTCTGCGCCGCCACCACCCCTGCCCCAATCTTCATCTCACCATGCGTCAGCGTCGGTCCATCCTCAACCGCCAGTACCATCTTACCCCTGATCACGGATGGATCATCCACATCCAGGGTCGATACTGCATCCACCACCACCGCCTTGGGATTCACCCTGGCAACATTCTTGCGCACAATATTTATTGACGCCAAGTCCGCACTGTCGATCTTGTTGATCACCACCACATCCGCTATCCTCAAGGTGATCTCCCCAGGATAATAGCTCACCTCATGCCCCGGTCTCAGCGGGTCCACTACGGTCACATGCAGGTCGGATACATAGAACGGGAAGTCGTTGTTGCCCCCGTCCCACAGGATCACATCGCAACCCTTCGGGTCCTTCTCGGCAGCCCGGAGAATGGCCTCATAATCGACACCGGCATAGATGACATTTCCACGCACCACGTGCGGCTCATATTCTTCCATCTCCTCAACCGTGCACTTGTGCTTGGCAAGGTCGGATATTTCAGCAAAACGCTGGACTTTCTGCTCAACCAAGTCGCCGTAAGGCATGGGATGGCGGACGGCAACAACCTTCAAGCCTTTTGCCATCAAGATCTCAATCACCCGGCGGGAGGTCTGGCTTTTACCGCAACCAGTCCGGACTGCACAGACAGATATCACTGGCTTGGTGCTCTTAAGCTGGGTATCTTTGGGACCCAACATGGTAAAGCTGGCTCCCGCGGCTTCTACGATTGCTCCCGTCCCCATCACTCTCTGATAGGTGACATCGCTGTAGGAGAAGACGCACTCATCGGCTTTCAACTCCTTAATCAGTTTAGGCAAATCCTTCTCATCGTAAATAGGGATGCCTTTCGGATAAAACTTGCCAGCCAGCTCGGCAGGATACGAGCGTCCGGAAATATCCGGGATCTGTGCAGCCGTAAAGGCAACCACCTCATAAGCCTCGTTGTTACGATAATAGGTATTAAAGTTGTGGAAATCTCTTCCAGCTGCGCCGATGATGATCACTCTTCTTTTACTCATTGGTTCCTCCGTTTATGCTTTGGTTTCTGATTGGTTTACTGTATTCAGTTTATGCGGATCAGCAGCCCAGAGTGGCTACCATGACCGCCTTGATCGTATGGATCCTATTTTCGGCCTCGTCAAAAACAACCGAGGCAGGTGATTCAAAGACTTCTTCCGCGACTTCCATTGACTCCAGACCAAATTTTTGGAAGATTTCTTCGCCAACCTTGGTCTCACGGTTATGGAAAGATGGAAGGCAGTGGAGAAACTTTGCCTGCGGATTCCTGGTTTTTTCCATTACAGCGGTATTGACCTGGTATGGAGAGAGTAATTTGATACGCTCCTCCCATACATTGGCCGGTTCGCCCATCGAAACCCAAACATCGGTTTCAATAAAATCACAGTCCTTGACCCCGCTGTCCAGATCTTCTGTCAATGTGATCTTGGCGCCAGTTTCCTTTGCTATTTCCAGGGCAGTCTCTACCAGGGAGGCGGCTGGTTGCACCGAATTAGGAGCAACCACACGGAAATCCATACCCATTTTGGCTGCACCGATCAGCAGGGAGTTGCCCATGTTATAGCGCGCATCCCCCAGGTAAGCCAGTTTTACCTGTGGGAGGGGCTTATCGCTGTGCTCCGACATGGTTAATAGATCAGCCAGGATCTGGGTGGGATGGAATTCATTCGTCAAGCCATTCCAGACCGGAACGCCAGCATATTTAGCCAGCAATTCCACGCGCTCCTGCCCAAAGCCACGATACTCAATTCCATCGTACATTCTGCCCAACACCCTGGCAGTGTCCTTAAGCGACTCTTTGCTGCCCAGTTGTGATCCAGTTGGCTCAAGATAGGTCACATGAGCGCCCTGGTCATACGCAGCCACTTCAAAGGCACAACGCGTGCGGGTGGAGGCTTTCTCAAAGATCAGCACGATATTCTTGCCTTTGAGCCGTTGTTCCTCAATGCCTGCATACTTGGCTGCCTTCAAATCAGTAGAGAGCTTCAACAAGAATTGCAGTTCCTGGGAGGTGAAGTCCAGTTCCTTCAGGAAATGCCGGTTTCTTAGATTAAATACCATTGCAAATTCCTTTTTATGGTTAATTTATTATCCGCGCCGTTTT
>JAHIOG010000613.1 GCA_018895675.1 bacterium | reverse complement strand
ACGTTTTTTAAAATTGCCACAGTTAATATTATCGAAAGCTATAAACAACAATTGTACTGATTGTGGCAGATGTTCAAAAGCCTGTCCTATGGGCTTGGATGTTCAAAGTATGGTTTCATTAGGAGAGTTAAACCATAGTGAATGCACTTTGTGTGGTGAATGTGTTGATAGTTGCCGGGAAAAGGTTATAAAATATTCATTTAGAAGAATTAATAAACAGGTAAAATAATGATAATGGTTTTATTAGTGGCAAAACTCAGTAAAAAATTGATCGGGAAGATATCAAGATACAATGTATCAATATCAATAATTATAGTTTTGTTTCTTTTAACAAAAGCAGCATTTCCTCAAAATAATTCAGGGACAATTACCGGTAGTATCAAGCACTCAGCAGAAGCGAAAATCTATGTATTTCTGACAAACGAAAATACATTTGGAACCCCCTTTACAGGAATACAGAAACTTGTTTTAGAACCGGAAAAGCGAAAAGGCACAATCAATTTTAGGTTTGAAAATATCACTTATGGAAAGTATTGTATTCGTTGCTTTCAGGATATAAATAATAACGGAAAATTGGATAAAGGATTATTTGGACCTTCTGAGCCCTGGTGTTTATCATGGAAAAATAAAAAAACGTTTCCTTTCGGATTCGGTGATGTCGAATTTGAGTTAAAAAGTGAATGCACAAATATTAATCTCGAACTTTCAAAATAGGATACAATGATGGAATTCATTAAAGATATTCAAATAGGTTTACTAAACGGATGGTGGTTTTCGCTCTGTTTTTTAATTGTTAATTGGTTGATGATTTTAAACTTTCCAAAACATTTTAAAGTGAGAGTTTTAAAACGGCCGGATTTTTCAACTTATATTCAAAGAATCACTGCATTCCTGGGATTTGCAATTTTTCAAGGCATTATATTTTATTCTGTTTTTATCCCAATAAAATTCAATGGTATCTTATTTTATGCGGGATTATTGATTTTCATATCAGGAATATTCGGATATTCAACAGCATTATTCAATTATGCAACAACCGACCCTAAACTACCAGTTACCAAAGGAATATATAAATATAGCCGTAACCCGCAACAACTTATGTCTTCTGTTTTATGGATTGGAGCAGGATTAACAATGCAATCGTGGATTATTGTTTTTGCTTGTTTGTTGCAATTAATTATCGCTTACCCCGGGTTTATTGCACAAGAACAGTCTTGTAGAAACAAGTATGGTCAAAAATACATTGATTATATGGAAAAAACACCAAGGTACTTTATTAACGTGTAATATGATTAGCCCGGTTGCTAACAAATTAAAAACAACTTACCTGACGGTAGTCAGGTAGGGTAGAAAGTGCTAAATTAGAGTGCAGTAATTCTAATTTACTTTTACGCTAACTGAAAAATTAGTAACTTTCAATATTATATGTTTTTTATACTAAACCTTTAAGCAAAATCTCAGTTCTTTTCGTATAGACAGATTCCCAAATAGATATCAGTTTTTTAATGGCTCGTATAATCTCTTCATTTGTAATGGTAGTAAAGTCTCTGTCTTTCGGGAAGTATTGCCTGATTAGGCCATTAGTATTTTCGTTTAAGCCCCGCTCAAAAGACGAATAAGGGTGAGCAAAATAGAATCCAGCGTCTAACATTTTAGAGAGAACTTCATGGCCGGCAAACTCTTTTCCGTTATCCAAAGTCACAGTATAGACATTGTGTTTTATGGGAAGTAGCAGTTTGCTGATTGCTGCGCTTACCTGGTCGGATGTTTTATGCGCAACCTTGTAAATCAATGAGAACCGCGATTTTCTTTCTGTAAGAGAGACCAACGCTTGTTTGTGTTGTTTGCCAATAATCGTATCGGCTTCCCAATCACCCAGCCGTTTTCTTGTATCGGCAATCGCCGGACGTTCATCAATACTTACTTTGTTTCTAATCTCTCCCCGTCGGTCATTGGAGCCATACCGCTTCTTTCTCTTTTTCCGGCACCGTAAATGACGATACAAATCACCACCGGATCCTTTGTCTAATAGGATGTGTTGATAAATCCATTCAGGGCTAACAGAAATATTCATTTCCAGTTTCAGCCAACCCGAAACCTGCTCAGGAGACCAATCTTCGCTAATAAGAGCTTCAACCATTGTCTAGATGCTTCCATCAATACGCAGGGGGACTTTATCTTTCCGGCGCTCAATAGCCTTGCGATGGGCTTGTCGATAACGATAACCCCGTTCACCATGATTACGGCGTAATTCACGACTGATGGTGGATTTGTGTACCCCCGTCACGGTGGCAATTTCCGTCTGATTATGACCTGTTTTTTTCAAAGAATAAATTCCGTATCTTTGTTCCAGGGTAAGCTGTTTGTATGAATCCATTTGT
>JAHIOG010000612.1 GCA_018895675.1 bacterium | reverse complement strand
TCCGGAACATACCAGGTGCAATTGACGGTTACGGATGATGCCGGAGCCGAAGATATCCATTATTCGACTGTTTATGTCAATAATCCACCCGTTGCTATGGTTGCGCCCGTTGCTCGGATAGCGCCGGGACAAAATGTGACGTTTGATGGTTCAATGTCCTATGATACCGATGGTGAAATTGTCGTTGCCGAATGGGATTTCGGCGACGGTAGTCCTGTTAAAAAAGGTATTAAAACAAAACACAGTTACAGAGAACCCGGTCGCTATACAATTACATTGACAGTTAAAGATAATTCCAACACCACAAATGGAATTACAAAGACAACTCAACCGGTTGCCGTTAATTACCCGCCAAAGCCGGATTGTGGAAGCGACGTCATTACCTGTGATCAAACTATTTTATTCGACGGAAGCAATAGTTCCGATGCCGATAAGGATAAATTGACGTATTCCTGGGATTTTGGAGACGGATCAACCGGAACCGGGATGAAACTGAAACATACGTTCCGATTGCCGGGTGTTTATCCGGTACTCTTACGCGTCAATGACGGTCAGGGGTTATCCAATTCAGTTCAACAAACCATCATTCGTGTTCAGGTCAATTCAGCTCCACTGGCATTAGCCGAGGTGAACAGAGATACGGTGTGTGCCGGCGAGCCAGTAGTCTTCGACGCCAGTAAATCGGTAGATATGGAAAAGGATCTACTCCGGTATCTATGGGATTTTGGCGATAAAACGACGACAGAGGGGATCAATACGATCCATTCGTTTAAAAGAGGCGGAAATTATAAAGTCCGTTTGACAGTAATGGACGACAGCAATCTGCCCTGTAATTCTTCAATATCCGATCTGCTGATTCATGTGATTGACGCCCCGGTTGCCGATGCGGGAAAAGATCAATCGGTTTGCGCCAATACTGTTGTTCAATTCGACGGATCCAAATCGAGCGGCGGCGATCGTTTGATTAAGAGTTTTGAGTGGGATTTTGGAGATGGTGTACGAGGCGGCGGTATCAATCCGACTCACGTTTATACAAAACCGGGAATATATACTGTTCGGTTGGAAATCATGGTGCCTGAGATTGGTGATTGCGAAAATACTTCCGAAAGTGAAATTACGGTTAAAGTCTTCGCTGCGCCGACTGCCAAATTCACGATGGTCGAACGGAGGTGTATTGGCGAGAAAATTGAGTTCGACGCTTCGGAATCCTTTGCTGCTAATTCCAATATTGTCGATTATCAGTGGGATTTCGGCGATGGTTCAATGGGAACTGGTGTGGAAACGACTCACAAGTATGTAACCCATGGACGATATGCCGTAAAACTTACGATTCAGACCGATTCCAACCAGGGCTGCAACAACGCTGAAAAAAGTCATATCATTTCCATAAATGCTGCTCCCAAAGCCCAAATCGAGGTATTTGCCTCGAATGATAAACCGAGCAGCCAAAAAGCATATCAGAGCTATATCAATTCTGTTTTAAATTTCAATGGCAAGAAGAGCAGCGATAAGGATGGTTTTATCAAGACCTATCTATGGGATTTCGGCGATGGTAATAAAGCGGAAGGCGTCTTTGCTAAACATCAGTATAAAGATGTCGGAACATATTCCGTGAAACTTTATGCTGAAGATAACAGCAATACAGACTGCGACTTCAGTCTCGATAGTATAACGGTGGATATTATTGATTATTCGGAAATTGCGATCAGCGGACCGAAGGCAGCCTTTGTCGGAGAGTCCATGGAATATAAACTGACGACGGCGAAAAAGATTACAGCAACAGATGAGAACACAGAATGGCACTTCAGTGATGAAACAACAATGACTGGATTGACCGTTCAGAAATCTTTTAATAAGTCAGGAAAATACCAGGTTCAGGCGAAATGCGGCGCTCTGTGGAGTCTGGCTCAGGAAATTACAATTGATGAATTACCTGTTATAAAAATGCCTGATAATCAAATAGTTGATTTGGGAAATTCTGTAAGATTAGTTCCCGCTATCTTAAATCCCTTTAACGTTCCCGTAAAATATGAATGGGAATTTGGTGACCAGACGAAAGCTATGGGAATAGAAGCGAAACACTCCTACAAAACAGCTGGAAAATATAATGCTATATTCCGAGTATGGTATAAAGAGATCGGCTACGGTCAACCGAAGGACTATAATGTTACGATTACGGTAATTCCGGCGCCTGTTGTTGAGATTATGGTATCTCCCGATGTTCTGTATGTCGGTGGCGCCCGGGATGTCGCAGTGTTTACTGTCGATGTTCAACCATACGAACGAAAATTGATCTACGAGTGGGATTTTGGCGATGGAATAACAGCGGTTGGCAAGATTGCCAAGCATACATACCTGCAAGCCGGTGAATATACAGTAAAACTGACAGTGTATGATGCCACTCGCGCTGACGCAAAGAAATACGAATTCAGGAAACGGATCACGGTGCAAAAACGGTAAAACAACAACGGAATATGTTGTGATTCATTATTTTGAATGCAGGGGCGATTCGAGAATCGCCCTTTTTCTTTTCAGTTACGTCGGGAACTCACTCCTGGCGCTTTTATCGCAACTCCTGATCATATCATTGAGCTCACCCCCCAGTCCTCTCTTGGCAGAAGGTTGTGGGTAGGGGGGGTTGAGTTTAAAAACGCAAACCTCATAAATAACTCCAGACTAAGAATCGAAAATTTTATATAAATGACCACTATCTCTCTGAAACTAAGGCTTACTTCAGATTAATACATACGATTTGGCTGCAGCTTGTATGGAATAAAAATTTCCATAACCCGATTTTTAACCGACGAAATACAGATTGCGCTTTATTAGACTTATTGGAAAGCGGTTTAGAATCCTTATAGGCTATACGAAATCCATATCTATTTAGCAGCTGTAAAATATCTTTATAACGAAAGTAAAATGGATGAGAGCCGAACCACTTAAAGATGATCCATCGTCCTATAAGATGTTCATGAATCAAACTTATGACGTAACCTAACCAGCAGTGAATGTCCACCGCTAGGAATAATATACCATTTTTCTTTAAAACGTACTGAATTTCCTTAATAACAAGCTCTGGGTTCATTGTGTGATCAAGAACATTATCACAAATTATCAGGTTAAATGTTTCTGCACGAAATGGAAGTTGTTCACCTTTTCCACAGATAGTTTTTACTTTGGATCCAACTTGCAGCGATGAAAATTTATGATGATAAAAATCGGCAAGTGAATCTATGCCATATCGATCCCCAGTGTTAAGAAAAAAGCCGATACCATGAGGTCCAGAACCAACCTCAAGAATCCGAGTAGAATCCGTGATTGTCAAGAAGGAGGAGAGGAGATTGCTAACCCTCATAGCTCGAATATATCTACCGAGAATAATGTTATTCTCATAGCCATGGATCCGCAGGGATTTCTGTTGCTGATAAGAATGTTGGTACTGTTGCGCTATTAGCCAGCGTTTTTCTGAGATACCTCGTATCATATACTATATATTTTTCCTGTTGTGTCTATTCTATCTTAGGCATGAATGTCCATTTAATAAACCAGGAACTACTGTCGGGATCTTTATCTAAGGGGGTGTGATAGAATAAAGTTGTCATTCTCGGAGACCCGTTCAGACGAATCGTATGATCTGGCAATAGTAATTTATCATTTTGTCCCGAAACTTCAGCAATTTTACCACCGTAGTAAATTAGATTAATAACCGTGAATGAATGTTGAATAGCGAGAAGAATACTCCTAAATAAGGTATAATAAATAATGGCGGTAACAAATTTAATAAACATGAGATATTTACAAAATTTTGCGATTTTGTCTAAATTTAGAATATCATTATCGCCATAATAAAATAGACTGTTCATAAAAGACACTCTGAGAGGAGAACCTCATTTTATGATAAAAATTGTTAAAAAAACTATACTTAAAAAATTGCTGAAACTTCGGGATGAACTTACAATTTTAAACATGTTCAGGGGGTGAGAAAAAACTAATTACCATTTACAGAATCATATTCATAATATTTTTATTGAACTTAGAATAATACAAAAATCCATTTTATTTCTTCTTCCCAGAGGGATGTCTTCGACACACCCCCTAAAGGTTATATTATCACACCCCCTAAACATACAATACCACTATTCTGGAATTTAATCACAGGCTTTTCAACAGACCCCGTTATCAGGTATGAAGTAAGTTTTTCCATAAAAGGTAGATGACCTACAAGCATTAGATTGATTTTACTATTTAAGGTATCAGCAAACACTTTAACATCATCCAAAGGATTTAATCCACTACTCCCTTGAATTCCTTTTTCGGGCTTTAATGCGGATGCAAATATTTCAGCAGTCTGTTGAGCCCTTTTCTTTCCGCTATGTTTAATTATTGATATGTGAATTCCGTACTCCTTTGCAATATTTGCTATGCGTTTTGTGTCTGATATTCCTTTTTCCGAAAGACCCCTTTCAGGGTCTTTATCTTTTGGTAAACTCTTACCATGTTGGACGAGAAAAAGTGCCATATTACTTCTCCATCTAATTATCCTACTTTCCTCATTCAATAGTACACAACAAGAAAGTAAAATTCAAGATATAAAATTTTTGAAAAATTTATTCGTTCAAGACAATTAGGACGTTATCGGAAATATAATTAATATCCTGTTCTTATTTTTTTCTACTGTTTCAGTTGCGTCAGGTCTGAGGACCTGACGAAACTATAATTTATTTATATAGAATTGATGCTGGTGATTTTAGTAGAGTGAAAAAATGTCTGGTGGTCAAATAAGGATACACCAACACCTTATTACACCTTTACACCTGTCAGGTTTATTAAATTTTTCTCCTTCAGATTAGATCAATCCTGTAAACCTGACAGATATAATCCGGTTTTCAAACCTTGCCAAGTCTGCCCTTAGTATAATTTGAATAATTCAGATTGGTTTAGATACCCTTCTTTGCCATTATCTTATCAATCTCGTCCATCGCCCAGTTCATCATCTTCATTGTCTTGTCGAAAGGGATCGAACCGGTCTTGTCAACAATACCCGCTACCTGGAGTTTCTGGAAGAAGCTCGCTGGACAATTAAAGAGGAATATTTCGATTTCCCGGACAAGCATGATGAAGGATTCGGATTTGCGGTCGTTAATACTAACATCAATTATCGGAATTATGCTCAATTGGGCGACACTCTGGAGATTCGCACGGCTATTTCTCATATAGGTAATAAAAGCGCTGTATTCCGGCATGAAATGTGCTTAATCGGATCTGATAAATTAATCGCCGATGCCGATGTGACTTTTGTGATCATCGACCGGAACACTGGTAAAGCAATGCCGATTGAAGGTGAGTGGCGGACACAGCTTACGGTTCTTTATGACCAGCCCTTTTCCGGTCATCAATAAATCTACCAAATCCTGTATTTTTCCTTGAATGTATAGACCTGGAAGATTTTAAGAACCTTACGACAAATTATAAGCGACCTTTGTACCAAAATAAATGAAATTATTAAAAAAAACGTTTGGTTTATCCGAATTAATAGCTTACTTTTAAAAGATTTGAATTCGACTGCCACAAACTTGACCAATTGTAATAACTTAAATAGTTAAGCAGGACTGGTAGGTCGTTTTCGCAATGTTAATTAAATAAATAGAATGATTTTAAGTAATCAAAGGAGTCAATGTTGAATATCTACGTGGGTAATCTACCCAAAAACACAAGTGAAGATGCAGTTCGCAGTCTGTTTGAAAAACATGGTGTTGTCGCTGATATTAAATTAATCAAAGACCAATATACCAGAGACCTTCGCGGTTTTGGATTTATTGAAATGCCAACCAAAGCAGAAGCATTAAAAGCGATCGAGGAAGTCAATGGTACAGAGCTGGAAGGCCGCTCATTAATCGTTAATGAAGCTAAACCCCGTGAAAACCGTGGAGGCGGATTTCAAAGAAACGGCGGTGGCAGCCGGGGTGGCGGTCAACGCAATCGTTGGTAGAAATCCCTATAATCATTTTCATAAAAAGCCTCGTATCGTTACGGGGCTTTTTTTGTCTCAAATAGACCACTTTATGGCAATTCACCATATATGTGAACTTGTTAAGAATCATTTTTACCTGAGATCAGCTGATTCAATCCGACTGAGCAGGATAAAAAAGGTTTTTACCTTGTCGAAAACCGCCAAATTGAAAATTTATAAGTAATTAGGTGGACTAAATTGTCAGCAGGAAAAGGTTCTGACGCCCTATCGACTTTACATCCACATTGATGAATCCCAATTTCTTCGCAACTCTTCGCAGGCGCCCTACTTTGATGCGATGCCAGAGCGGCGGTCCGTGTTTTGTGATCTTAAATTGCCATTCCAGAGCTGCAACATATTTGGTAGTAACTCTCTTCGCCTCGCTCAAGGCTTTTTCCAGGCTGTCGGCTTCATGCAGAGCATGAGCATAAAAGACCAAGTCAAAGCTATTTACGCCATAAGGCAGCTGCTCCAACTCCCCTGTCTTGAATTCACCATCAGGAACATGCTGCCTGGCAGCTTCGATCATCAGCGGATTTATGTCAATCCCGGCTATTTTCAAACCTCGCTGATGAAAAGCCTCTGCAAAAACACCGCTGCCGGTGCCGGCATCCAGCACAGAATGGATATCCCTGTCTTTCAAACACAGGTCAACGACGCAGTCAACCTGCAGGATTTCAAGCCGTTCGGCTCTACGTAGGCGGTCAGCTGAGCCCTGATAGACTTTTTTATGCATATTATCTCTCAATTTGCCATCAGGATATTATCGCAGGGTATCATCTTTATAATAATCAATAGTTACAGATATAATCAGGGCAAATAAAGCGGCGCACCGACTCCGATGGGCAATCCTAACAACATCCAGATAGCCAAAAGTATTATCCAGGCAATGGTCAGGAATATCGTATAGGGCAGCATCGTGGCGATAATGGTACCGATACCCGCCTTTTCATCATACTTCTGGGCAAAAGCCACAATGAGCGCAAAATAGCTCATCATCGGCGTGATTACATTCGTCACGGAATCTCCAATACGAAAGGCAGCCTGGGTAACGGCAGGATGATACCCGAGCAGCATAAACATAGGAACAAAAATCGGCGCCATGATAGCCCATTTCGCGGAAGCGCTTCCCATAAACATGTTAATAAATGCTGATACAATCACAAAAGCAATCAGAAGTCCGATCCCTGTAAATCCAATAGACTTAAGCAATTCCGCACCCTTTATAGCGAGCAGTACACCAATATTACTCTGCTTGAAATAGTAAACAAACTGGGCTGCGAAGAAAACCAGTACGATATAACCGCTCAGGCCTCTCATGGAATTGGTCATGTGCTTTACCGCATCCTTGTCATTTCTAATCGTGCCAACGACAATACCATAAACTATGCCGGGAATAAAAAAGAAAATCAGGATAGCGGTAATCAATCCGGACATGAAGGGCGAATTGAGCAGCGAGTTTGTCACCGGGTCTCTCAACAGGGCATTTTGAGGCAGGGTCAAAAGCAAGAATACGGCGATCGTGACCAGGCAAGCAACGCCAGCCCAGATTAAACCAAGCTTCTCTTTAGGTTCGATTTTATCGAAATCTTCCAGTTTGCCTTTGTATTCACCAAGCCTTGGTTCCACAAACTTCTCGGTGATCCAGGTACCGATAATTGTAACCATAATTGCCGAAGTCATCATAAAATAGACGTTTATCGCCGGACTAAGTTTCATAGCAGGATCAATAATATTAGCGGCAGATTCCGAAAGACCCGCCAAAATGGGATCGATAGTTCCGATTAAAAAGTTTGCGCCAAATCCTGCCGATACTCCACAAAAAGCCGCGGCTAAACCAGCCAGGGGATGACGTTTAAAAGCGGCAAAAACCATCGCACCCAGGGGAATCAGGATAACATATCCGGCACTGGAAGCAAGGTGTGATAGAACACCGGCAGCCACAACTGCTGCAGTAATAAGACGTCCCGGTGCGGTAGTGACCATATGCCTAAGCGCCGCAGTAATTAATCCCGAACCCTCAGCCACACCGACACCGATCATGGCAACAATAACTATTCCTAACGGTGGAAATTTTACAAAGTTATCAGTGGCGCTGGAAAAGATAAACCGAAAACCATCGGCGCTAAGTAAATTAATAGCACGGATATTTTCACCGGTTCCGGGGTGAATTGCGACCATTCCGGAACGCTGAATGAGATATGATAAAATGAGCGTCACCAAGGCGAAGATTGCAAATAATGTCGCTGGATGGGGTAACTTATTACCAACCAGTTCAATCCCATCCAGTGCCCGCAGGCTGAATGGCCGTTTATCGGGATCCTTTTTACGCTTAAAAAGGCATTTAATAAAACATTTACTTTCCTGATCGGGTGATGCTGCCGATTTTTTATTCATCATCGTTCTCCCTAATTCTTCAAATTGCTATCAATACTGCTTAAATAATTTAAGTTTAACAATTGCCAATGATACAAAACAATTTCCAAAAATAAAAATTTTTTCAACCTAAAAAATATTCTCACAGTAAAATATTCATAAACAACATCAACACAAATATAACTGCTATTGATAATAGGGATAATTCAATGCAGGACGTATATTAGAGCAATGACTAAATCCAAATTTCAGGCAATTCTTTTCGACCTCGATGGCACTCTGGTTGATTCAAGCCGGGATATCGCCACTTCGATAAACCTTACATTAAAACATCTTGGATACGATCCGATTACATTGAACCAGAGTAATTCATTTGTCGGCGACGGGATTCGCATGTTGGTTAAAAGGGCTTTAGGTAAATCAATTTATAATAATGAAAACCACACAATCGAGCATGACTTACTCTCTGAAGCAGATAAAATTTACCGGAAATATTACGCTCAGCATGTACTGGATACAACGCTCCCTTATCCGGGAGTTGTAGATACTTTAAATCGAATTGCCGGGTTACAATTAGCTGTGATTTCAAATAAAGCCGTTGTATATGTGAACGAAATCATGCATCATTTTAAACTTGACAAGTATTTCAAGCTTATTCTTGGCGGCGATTCGGCGGAACTGAAAAAACCGGATCCTTATCCCCTGTCATATATTGCTCAACAATTCAACATCGATCCTCAACAATGCTTGATGGTCGGCGATAGTGAAAAGGATATTATCGCCGGAAAAGCAGCCGGAATGATCACATGTGCTGTCACCTACGGTATGCGAT
This sequence comes from bacterium, assembly GCA_018895675.1. Lineage (GTDB taxonomy): Bacteria > Fidelibacterota > UBA2242 > UBA2242 > UBA2242 > UBA9312. Next base: position 341 of record JAHIOG010000612.1, on the reverse strand, counting down.
CCGAAAAATCTCTAATAAAACAACAGCCCGATTACATCTTTTCGAGTTTTTCAGAGCTCACTTCCCTTCTTGCCTAAAATATTATTAACATTGATAAAAAACATAGTCATTATAATTGACACAAAGACACTAAGTCCCTAAGATTATTATGGTTATAAAGAAATGTATTACTAATACTAAGTTTTATTTTTTAAACTAAATTTTACTCTAATTTTGGCATTTTACAAAGTTTGTGACTTCGTGGTTATGGATAATTAGTCCCTTACTAGTCATTTTCTTGTTTTTTTTTAAAAGTTTTTTGCATGATAAATGATCATTATTAAAATCAAATCAGATACTTG
>JAHIOG010000611.1 GCA_018895675.1 bacterium | reverse complement strand
GGACACGCCAGTTTTTCGGTGTCAACCGTTCCCTTTCCGCCACAGTGAGGGCAATCAGTGTTCTTATAGTGATCCGGTTCTTTGGCAAACAGGTCGGCTCCAAAATATTTTTTAAACTCATCCTTCATTTCAAGGAATCCGTTATTCACCCGAAAAATCAACTCACAATCGGAACATTTGAAATAGAAAACGCCTTTATCCGCCCGAAAGCGGTTTTTGCAGTTTTTGCAATCGATCAAAGGATCATGGAAATTCTCAACGTGACCGGAGGCTTCCCAGACTTTGGGGTGCATTAGAATACTGGTATCCATACCGACGACATCTTCCCGGCTGACCACCATATCCTGCCACCAGAGGTTTTTGACATTGCGCTTTAATTCTACACCCAGCGGACCAAAATCCCAGGTACTGGCAAGACCGCCGTATATCTCACTGGATTGAAATATAAATCCTCTGCGTTTACAAAGTGAACCCAGCTTATCCATCAGCTCATTTTTCACTTGTTTTATCATAACGCTCTCAAATATTTCCTATTTCTTTAACCGTATCTTGCTCTTCATATTCAGTCTTGCATTTCGGGCAGATGATGATGGTTCCCTTACTCCGGCTATCTTTACGTTCCAAAATTCCATAATTACAGGACGAACATATCGTCGCTATCGGTTCATTCCAGGTGGCAAATTTACAAGAGGGGTAAGCGCTGCACCCATAAAAAGTCTTGTCCTTGCGGGTTTTTTTCTCAACGATTTTCCCATTACAATCAGACTCCGGACAGGAAATATTCAGTGTAAATCGCTCAGTGGTTTTACATTTCGGATAATTTGAACAAGCCCAGAATTTACCGTATCTGCCATGTTTAACAACCATTTTGCCTTCGCAATTCGGGCAGGTTTTTTCCGGCAAATCCTCTGCCGGCGTATCTAAAATAGGTTTGGTATTTCGGCATTCCGGAAATGCTGAGCAAGCCAGAAATTTTCCATTCCGGCTCCATTTAATAACCATCTCCGAACCACATAGCTCGCATTTTTCGCCGGTTTTTTCGTGAAGATTTTCTTTAATCTGCTTGCGCTGCGTATCAAAAGCATCCAGGGACTGTTTAAATGGTTTATAAAATTCATGGATAACATCCAACCAGGCTTTTCTATTACTTCCAATATTATCCAGATCCTCTTCCATATTAGCGGTAAATTTTGTATTAAAGATATTTGGCATATTCTGAACCAGTATCTTATTCACGGTTTTACCCAGGTCGGTCGGCAGAAGCGTCCCGGTTTTCCGTTCCACATATTTACGGGTTAAAATAGTTGAGACAATCGACGCGTAGGTACTGGGTCTGCCGATTTCAAGTGTGTCCAACTCTTTTATCAAGGTACCTTCGCTAAATCGAGGCGGCGGTTCGGTAAATTTCTGGCCTGTATGGATTTCAACGAGTTTTACCTTTTCCCCCTCGGTCAGATTCTCAGGTAATTTTTTTGAAGCTTCTTCTTTCCTGTCTTCCCGCCAGGCTTTTAGAAAACCATCGAAAACAAGGTCATTGCTGACTGTCCTGAATAGATAATCATCCGCTTTAACATCAACCGTTTTTTGCTTATACCGGGCAAGCGCCATCTGGCAAGCTGCAAAACGGCTCCAGATCAACTGGTAGAGTTTTTTCTGGTCCGGCGTCAAATGCCCCGATATTTGTTCCGGTGACAGATCAAATCTTGTGGGGCGGATACCTTCGTGGGCATCCTGGATATTCTTTTTCTTGGTCTTAAAATACCGGGGATTGGTCGGCAAATATTCCTTTCCAAAACGATTCGAGACAAATTCACGAACACCGTCGATGGCATCTTTGGAAATTCGCACTGAATCCGTACGCATATAGGTGATCAAACCCACCCGGTCTCCGCCAATGTCAATCCCTTCATATAACTGCTGTGCGATTTTCATGGTCTTGGCTGGAGGAAAGCGGAACCGTCTGGTGACTTCCTGTTGTAAAGTACTGGTTATAAAGGGCGGAGAAGGTGATTTTGAAACCTCTTTTTCTTTTACGGATTCAACTATATAGGAGAGGTTTTTTAAAACTGTTTCATGCTGGCGGGCTGTTTTCTCATCGGGTATATCCGGTTTTTTACCGGCAATTTTAACGCACTTTACAGTAAATCGCTGCCCTTTGGATTCCTCAAGATCGACTGTCAAATCCCAGAATTCCCGGGACATAAAACGTTCAATTTCGGCTTCCCGTTCACAAATAATCCGCAAAGCTACGGATTGGACCCGACCGGCGCTAAGTCCGCTATAAAGCGTTTTCCATAAAACCGGGCTCACCTGGTAGCCGACCAGTCGATCCATAACCCGCCGGGCTTGCTGGGCATTGACCAGGCTCATGTCAATTTTACGGGGATGCTTAATGCCATACTGAACACCGCTATAGGTTATTTCATTAAACAGCACTCTCTGGATACGATGCTCAGGAACTTTCAGAGCGTTGGCGATATGCCATGCTATGGCTTCACCTTCCCGGTCAGGGTCAGGCGCCAGGTAAATTTTGGAAACCTCTTTTGCAGCGCTTTTCAACTGCTGAATGATCTTGGTCTTACCTTTAATGGTTACATATTTGGGCTTGAAATCGCGGGCAATGTCAATCCCCAATTCCTTTTCCGGCAGATCTTTGATATGTCCAACGGAAGAGAGAACGTGAAAATCTTTTCCGAGATACTTCTTAATGGTTCGGGCTTTGGACGGTGATTCTACTATTAATAAATATTTTGTCATATTGTTTTCCTTACGGCGGGGAAATTTACAAAGTATATCCGTAATTCCAATAAATTTTGCGAAAAATCTCTCGATTCAAATTATGCGGCTATTCCTTTCTTATTCAAGTACTCCCACATAGTCTTAAACCTTTCAGGTTTCGTTTGCACTTTTTACTCGTCTCACCGCTCCTGCGGTGGGACAGTGGGAATGCAGATTAACGGTCAGTAGGCGGAAACTTGGGAGTCAACGCGGGAGCGTAGTCAACAGCGAGAAATACGAGTACATATTTTACTCAAGATTAGCCCAATTGTCTCAAGTTGTCTCAAAATCCCTTTATAAAATCGTTTAACGGTTTTTTTTATTAATTCAGGATAGTCAATCTGACATGATGTTCTAAAGGTATTAAACAATAAAAAATCTGTCTGCTATTTAAAAAGTATAACTCTTTTCGGATAATCAGTACTAATTCTTCCGTCGCCATTTGTCCGCCAAACGACGAAAACGCAGATCGGCATATTCCAGAAATATTATTACCGATTCACAGAAATAATTCAACCCTTTTGTCCGTTTATCGCGGATTCGATCCTTCGGACAACCACCAAAACAGAAAGAAGACCAGGGGCAGTTCCTGCACTTTTTCGGAAGTTCGGCCTTTTGGTTCCCGAACTCTTGCTGCCGGGGTGAATTCAACAGATCAATCAACCGGTTTTCCATGATATTACCGAGTCTCCAGGCCGGCTCAACGAAAAAATCACAGGCATAGACATCCCCGTTATACTCTACGACGACATAAGGGCCGCAGCGTTCCATCAGCGTGCAGTCTGGAGGCTGCATATTCACATATCGGTAGAAGAGGGACTCAAAATAGCGAATTGACGTCGTCGGTTCGCCGTATTTAAAGTCCGCCAGCCAGCGGTCAAACAGTCGTATCAAAAAATCACCATAATCCCGCGGCGCTACCGAATACGGCGCCACACCGCCGTCATCTTCAGAAGTTTCGACAATCGGAATAAACTGCATAAAACGGAAGCCTAATGCTTTCAAATAATCATAAATCTCATCGGGATAGTTGACGGAATAAGTGTTTACCGTTGACAGTGCATTCACTTCTACGCCGTTTTCAAGCATTAGGGTTGCGGCGGCGACAACCTTTTCCCAGCTACCCCTTCCGCCCCGGTCTTTGCGGTAATGGTCGTGAATGTGCTGTGGACCGTCGATTGACAGACCAACCAAGGAATTATGTTCCCGCAAAAACGAAGTCCACCGGTCATCGATCAGCAAGCCGTTTGTCTGAAGGGAATTTCCAACCATCTTACCTGCGGCATACTGGTTCTGAAATTCGACGGCTTTCCGGAAAAAATCCACTCCCATTAGCGTCGGCTCACCGCCCTGCCAGGCGACGGATATCTGTTGGGTTCCCTGCTGAAGCAGCTGCCGCATCAGTTCCCGCAAAACCTCAACGCTCATCCGGTATTTGGATTTCTTCTGAAACAACCCGGTTTTATCCAGGTAAAAACAGTAATCACAGGCCAGGTTGCAGTCAGGACCGGCCGGTTTGATCAGGATATTGGACAGCGGTTTTTTGTTATTCAAATCAATTAATCAGAAAAATTTCCCTAATACCGCGATGTTTTGGATTTTTCAATCTGTTTCGAAACCGGCTTCTCAACCTTATAGTAAGCCTGTAGCGCATAGAGTTCTTCTTTCAGCAGCCTGATTCGGTCCTGATATTCCGGTAAATTATAGCGGTTATCCACTTCAAGTGGATCTTCTTTCAGGTCAAAGAATTCCCACTCATCGGTGTAGCCGTAATAATGAATCAGCTTATACCGCTGGGTGCGGATTCCGTAGTGTGCATCCACCATATGCCAGGCCGGGTATTCATAGTAATGATAATAGACTGACTGCCGCCAGTTTTTCGGTGTCCGTCCCCGCAGAATTTTCCGAAAACTTTCGCCCTGGATATCCTTTGGTATATCCACTCCCGCAAAATCCAGAAATGTTGGTGCGAAATCCACATTCAGGATCAGATCGTGATTCACCTGCCCTCTTGGAATGACTTCCGGGTAGCGGATTATCAGCGGCATTCTGAGCGATTCTTCATACATAAAGCGTTTATCAAACCAACCGTGATCGCCAAGAAAAAAGCCTTGGTCGGAAGTATAAATAACGATCGTGTTTTCCTCAAGTCCGCTCGTTTTCAGGAAGTCCAGAATGCGTCCGATATTGTCATCAATCGATGCAATACAGGCTAAATAGTTTCGCATATAGTGCTGATACCGCCACCGTACCAGATCTTTCCCTTTTAGATTCTCCGGTGTCGTAAGCCCACCGGTATCCAAAGGATGCATATGGTGTTCCAGGGTCATCTCCGCATTCTTAACAGCCTCCGCTTTTCCCTCATAATTGTCAAACAGGGTTGGCGGTTCGGGAATCTCCCGGTCTTTGAATTGCTCCCAGTGTTTTGCGTCGGGCTTCCAGGGACGATGCGGTGCTTTATGATGACACATCAGGAGAAACGGTTGTTCGGAATTCGCTGTTTGCATAAACCGGATCGCTTCATCGGTGATGACATTGGTAACATAACCTTTTTCCTCGACCGTTTCCGGCCAGCTGCCTTTTACCTGAAAAACCGGATCGAAATATTTACCCTGCCCGGGAACAACTTTATAATAATCAAAACCCGTCGGCTCACTTTTTAAATGCCATTTTCCGATCATTGCCGTCTGATACCCCTCCGGTTTCAGCAATTTGGGAAGTGTCGGTTGTTCACCGTCAAATTTCAGTTTATTGTCCAGCATGCCGTTTAGATGATTGTATTTACCGGTCAGGATGGATGCCCGGCTGGGGGCGCAGATACCGTTGGTGCAGAAACAGTTGTCGAACAGCATTCCTTCACTGGCGAGCCTGTCCAAATGAGGTGTCTGATTAATATTACTGCCGTAACAACTGATGGCATGGGCCGCATGGTCATCGCTCATGATAAACAGGATATTCGGTTTCTTTTTACCCGATGCACAGGAGTAGATCCATGACGGCAACGACGCTGCCACCGCGCCGGCGCCAAGGGTTTTTAGAAAATCCCGTCGGGTTTTATTTTCCATAAACACCGCCTCACTAATTGTCTGATGGTTTATTCATCAAATGGAATATACTTGTTTTTAGGGGAATCAGAAACCTATTCTTGAAAAATCAATCATTAACCCGTAAAATGAGTCCTGTGAAAGCCAAACTCTATCGCATAATCAAACCGTATCGGTCTCCCTATCCCGACTCAATCTTTTTTCGAAAAGGTGAAAAGGTAACAGTTAGCAAAGAATTCTGCGATGACCCGGATTGGCATGACTGGTTATGGTGCGAAAGTAAAAACGGCAACAGGGCCTGGGCTCCCAAACAGTTTCTTGAGATCAGAGGAACTGCCGGAACATTAAGGCGGGACTACGATGCCCGGGAACTGAGCGTCAAATCAGGCGAGTTTATCACTGTTTTTGAAATAGTAAACGGTTTTGGAATGGCAGAAAAACCCGACGGCAGCCGGGACTGGGTCCCGTTGAATCACCTTGAAGAAATAAACAGAAATATATAAGGATAATCAACAGGTTTATTTCCAACCCTCTCGGGTGCTGCTGACATACCGGCAGGAACTGAAGAATCTTTTCAGGTTATTTGTGTTATAACCCTAATCTTTATTTGTCACAGATGGTTTTTATTGGTCGTCTGATCTTCAGAGGTCTGCGAAACCGGTTTGTCCTTTTTATCAGGTTCTTGCTTTGAAGTCTTCTTCGTTCCTGAAGATTTTACTTGCTTCGTTTCTGTGGAATCGGGTATCTGTTCCGGCGTGGGTGTTTTTTTCTGAGGACTTACGACCGGTTTTCTTTGGGTGGATGATGGCGCTATCCTCTTCAGGGTATCTATACTTTTATTCTCACGGGAATTAATTACATCCGGTTGTGGTGTTGGTTTTTTAATTTCCCTAATGACTTCTTTCTGTGGATCTGGTGACGGAGTGGGTTTTGGCGTTATGGGCAGGTCCGGCAAGGGCGATGGAGCAGGACTGGGTGTTGGTTTAGTAATAACTTCTTCTCCTGAAGAGGTAGTATCCGGAGTTGCCGGTTTTTCAAATAATTTGAAATCTTCTTTTCCCTTTCCGAACTGATACAGGTCGTATTTTGCCGCTTTTTGAGTAGCCCGGATTTCCTCCCTGATATTATTATCAAAATCATTTAACGTCTTTTTTGCCCATTGTTGTCCCCCGGATTTTCTATCTGCATCATCCAGGATTTGAGTATATTTATGAATTGTCAAAATCTGTTTTTTAAGTGCCGGATTTTTATATTTTTGCGCGGAACTGGATACCAGGGCTAATTGTTTTCCTAATTCTTTGCGGGTATCATCAATATTTCCATCGTCGATCTTTTGAATCGTACTCTGAATCTGCTGAGCCGAATATAACAATGTAACCTGCGCACTCACATTGGGATTCAAATAATTATCCCTTTCGTCCGGAATAGTCGTTCCATAGATATAAACCTGAGCGCCGGTCTTGATTCGGTCACCGTTATTAGTTACATCATCATAAGACAATGAAACCTTCGCCAATTGCAGGGAATCCCCGATATTCGCCGGTAAGCTCAGCTTAAAAGTAACAGAATAGTGATCATTGGAGAACACATCGCCTAATGAAACTTCAGTCTGGTTTTGTCGCGTATCCTGTAAATAGCCAAATACTTTTTCCACTTTAACCCTGGGCGCTGTCTCAACCGCGATTCTGACATTCTGAGCAGCCACTGCCAATAAACCGGTCATCTCTTTTGAAAAGATCGTGGGGATCTGGTCCGGCGAGCCAATGAAATAATAATTCCCATTGCCATGTTCCGCCAGATTCAACATCAGGTCTTCATCAAAATCCGCCCCGACGCCAAAGGTCGAAATTGATATTCCTTTTGATATTTTATCTTGACAGATCGCCTGTAATTTTTCCGATCTTGTAATTCCCTGGTTCGCCAGACCATCCGACAGCAACAGCACCCGGTTTACCTGACCGGTTTTCAAATGTTTGGCTGTTTGTGTATAGCCCTCCAGCATTCCGCCGCTGAGATTGGTTGATCCGCCGGTATTGATGCCCTTTATTATTGATAAGATATTGCGCTTATTTTGGACTACTTGAGCAGGAACAACTACCTGAACCTGTGATTCATAAGTCACAAGTGATAGAATATCTTCACGATCCAGGTTCCTTACCACAAATTCCGCCGCTTGTTTGGCATAGTCCAGTTTCCGTTCCGACGCCATACTGCCGCTACGATCAATCACAAGGGCAATATTCAGCGGAATCCGCTCCCGGCGGGATACTTCCTTTGAATAAATATCCACCTGAAGGTAAACCGGTTCGCCGCTTCCATTCAGCCAGACCGGTTGGTCCAGCGCCGTTTCCATCGTCAACACCTGATCTTCATAATAGGTCAGCGGTTCATAATTAAAATCAGGACTCATATCAACGAACTCGCCGGTTAATTGCCGAATGATTGCCTCGGCAAGTTCATCGACAGCCCGGATGATTTCATCCTCGGACAGCCAGTCCTTTTTCTCTGTTAGAAGCACTTCTGTCGTGGCGACATCAACCAGCCGGGAATCGATCCGGTACACTTCACCCCCCACGGTAATACTTCCCACCAAAATGGCATTCGCCCCCGCCATCGTCCCAATTTCCACTGCCATCTCTTCATCAATCACACCGGACAGGGCAAGTTGCATCTCATCCAGGATATCCTGCATCCGGGATCGTTCAACAATAGTGATTTTATCACAGAGCATTAGATCGGTAATTAAAATCTGTGGGATCGCTTTTTCGAGAAATTTCATTTCCTCACGTCCGGTCAGGTTCTGAAAATCCAGGACTGCAATCCTGAGATTCACCTGGGCGTTCAGCTGACAAAGTAACGTCATAGAAATTAAAATTAATTGCAACGAGAAATGCCGTCTAACTGACATAATTCCTCCTGTGGATATTGACGATCAGAGCAAGCATCTGTTAATTATAGACGTCATAATTGCGAATATGTTCCAAATAGTCAATGAAAATTGATTCTCGAAAGAAATTAAAACAATCATGCCATGATAGCAATCGTATTGATGCAAAAATATTTCCGCGATGCAATAATAAAAAGAGGGGAAGTTAAAAAATGATCACTTATGCAAAACCGATTCTCTGAAATTTACTGAATTAAGGCTCATCTTCCTGAGCAACTCCAGAACCCGGGTTCGTTCTTCAGAGTCAAATCCGGCAGTAAGAATTTCAGACCATTTTACCGAGGTTCTGGCAAGGATTGGTCTCAGCGACAGACCCTTTTCGGTTAGGTGGAGCCGGTACGCCCGCCGGTCTTTTGGATCCTGTTTGCGCTCTACATATCCCAGCAACATTAACCGTTTGATCGCGCGGGTTGTTGTAGCTTTATCAATATTTAAAAAACGACTTAATTTTTCCTGATGAATTCCATCGTTTTTAGACAGAATCATCAAAAATGAAAACGTCCCATGTCCCAAACCGTAATCACTCAGTTCCCGTTCAAAAAATATCTGGGTATGTCGATAGAGACAGGAAAGATAGCGACCGATTGATATATGATGTTGCTGCATAATTCTTGCACTCCTATGCCTTTGCCATCTTAGTGTCAAATTCGCGCATCTGGGGCAGATAAAAAGCCAGGGTCACAAAGAAAAAGAGAAAATCCACAATCGGAAAGCTAAACCAGACGCCGTCCAAATAGAAGATACGCGAAAGAGTAAGTATCAACGCTATCATAACCAACTGACGGCTTACCGTCAGCCAGAGCGCCTGCCTGGCTTTGCCGATAGACTGGAACAGCGTTGTGCCAACCACCTGAAATCCGAATAACGGCAGGGCAAAAATGTAGATCCGCAATGCCCGGCTCCCTATCGCCAACAATTCCTGATCTCGTGTAAAAACCGCTAACAACTTATCCGGAAATACAATCAAAATGATAGCCCCGATAAGACCAACTGTGGTTGCAGATTTAATCGACAGAGACAAAGCCCGTTTGACTTTATCAAATCGTTTGGCTCCGTAATTGAAACCGGTAATTGGTTGTAGTCCCTGGGCAATTCCGAATATTGGCATCGCAACAAACATCAATAAACGATGCATTATACCAAAAGCCGCTATGGATAAATCGCCCCCATAAACTTTCAAGGTATTATTCATGATGATAATTAGAATACTGCCGGAAATTTGCCGGATAAAAGATGCCGAACCGATGGCAAAAGTCTCGACGACTATTTTTTTTGAAAGGATAAAATCTTTCAAATGGATCTTCAGGCTGCTTTTCCCGGTGGAAAAGTAATATATCAGGTATAAAACGGTTGTCATCTGGGAAAGGACTGTCGCCAACGCTACGCCGCGTATTCCCCAACCAAAGCCGAAAATAAATATCGGATCGAGGATGATATTCAGGATAGCCGAGATCAGCATTGTGGTCATAGCTACCTTGGCTCGCCCTTCAGACCGGATAATATTATTACTGGCCATGGAAAAGGAGAAAAATATCGTACCGATTAGAATAATTTGGGCGTAATCTCTGGCAAAAGGCAAAATATTACCCGTGGCGCCAAACAGCTGTAAAAGATCATCTATAAAAATATTCCCGAGCGAAGCTGTCAGCAAACCAAAAACAATGACCATTGTCAAAACGTTACCAAAAGTTTTATTGGCTTTTTCGTAATCCTCAGCGCCAAGGCTGCGGGAAATGATTGACGCGCCACCGATTCCCAGCATCATGGCAATTGCCATCACCAACATCTGGATCGGGAAGACAATCGTGATGCCGGCAATAGCCAATGAGCCAATTCCCCGACCAACGAAAATTGTATCCACCAGGTTATAGAGCGCCATGACGAACATAGCCACCATGGCAGGTGTGGATAATTTGACCAACAAACGTCCGACCCGTTCGTCAGCCAGTAT